>NZ_JBHWCL010000019.1:69353-91782 GCF_042735125.1 Kitasatospora sp. NPDC059599
CGGTGGCGTGCTGTTCGGCCTCGGTGCGGACGCGGTCGGCGTAGGCCTCGGCGGTCTCGCGCTGCTGGGTGGTCTCGCGCTGGGCGAGGGCCCGCAGTTCCCCGGCGGCCTGTTCGGCCTCGGCCCGCACCTCGGCGGCGTGGGCGTCGGCGGTGGTGCGGACCTCGGCGGCGGCCTGCTCGGCCTGCAGACGGGCGGCCTTGGCGGCGGCCAGCTGGTCGGCGGTCTCCTCGCGCTCGTGGCGCAGCCCGGTGGCCGCCTCCTCGCGCTCGCGGCGGCTCTCCTCGCGCAGCGCCTCGGCGGCCGCCCCGGCGTCGGCCCGGGTGCGGGCGGCCTCGGTGTCGGCCTCGGTGCGCACCCGCTCGGCGTCGGCCACCGCGGCGTCCCGCACCGCGCTCGCCCCGGCCTGCGCCTCGGTGTTCAGCGCCTCTGCGGCGGCGGTCGCCTCGGACCGCACCCGCTGGTCGAACTCGGTTGCCTCGCGGCGGATTTCGGCGGTCTCGCGCTCGGCGGCGGTGCGGTTCTCGGCGGCTGCGGCCTTGGCGGCGGAGAGCGCGTCCTGGCCCTGCTGCTCGGCGGTGGCGGTGATCTTCCCAGCCTCGGCGCGAGCCCGGGCCAGGGTCTGCTCGGCCCGGCCCTGGGTCTCGGCGGCCTGCTCCTGGGCCTGCTCGCGCAGCCGGTCGATCTCGGCCGCGGCGCCCGCGCGCAGTTCGTCCGCGTCGGCCTTGGCCCTGGTGAGCAGTTCCTCGGCGTTCTTCGCCGACTCCTCGATCTGCAGCACCGCCTGGCGGCGGGCCTCGCCGCGGACCCGGTCGGCCTCGGCGGCGGCCTGGGCGCGCAGCTCCTCGGCCTCGGCGCGCAGCCGCGCCGCCTCGTCCTGCATCTGCTCGATCCGCTCGCGGATCGCGGCGGCGTCGTCCAGGGCGGCGTTCTGGGCCTGTTCGACGGCGGCCTGGGCCTGCTCGCGCAGGCGCTGCGCCTCGGCGGCGGCCTCGGTGCGGATCCGCTCGGCCTCGGCGGAGGCCTCGTTCCGGGCGGTCTCGGCGTCCTGGTTGGCCCGGCCGAGTACCTCCTCGGCGGTCTTGGCGGCCTTGGCGAGGTGGACGGTGGCGTCCTTGGCGCCGGCTGCCCGGCCCTCCTCCTCGGCCTCGCTGCGCAGCCGCAGGGCCTCGGCCTCGGCCTGGGCCCGCAGCTCGGCGACGTCCCGTTCGGCCCGGGCGCGCAGTTCGGCGATCGCGGCCTCGGCCTCGCCGCGCAGTTCGGCGGCGACCGACTCGGCGGTGGCCCGCAGCCGCTCGCTCTCCTCGGCGGCGGCGGCCTTGGCGGCGTCGGCCTCGGCCTGCCGGGTGGCGGCGGCGGTCCGTACGGCCTCGGCCTCGGCGCGGATCGCGTCGGCTTCCTTGGTGGCCTGGGCCACCATCCGGGCGACCTCGGCCTTGGCGGTCTGCGAGCGCTGCTCGTTGGCGGCCTCGCCGTCGGCGACCTTGCGCTCTGCGGCGGCCTCGGCGTCGGCCTGGAGCTGCTCGGCGGCCTGCTCGGCCTGGGCGCGCAGTGCGGCGGCTTCGTGTCGGGTGCGCTCCGCCTCGGCGATGGCCTCGGCGCGCAGCCGGTCTATCTCGGCCTTGGCGGCGGAGAGCTGCTGCTCGGCCCGGGCCTGTTCGGCGGCGGCGTGCGCCTTGAGCCGGCCGATCTCGGCCTGCGCGGCGGTGAGCTGGTGTTCGGCGGCGGCGTGGGCGGCGGCCAGCTGCTGCTGGGCCTCGCCACGCGCGGCGTCCACGTCGGCGGCGGCCTGGGCGCCGGCCTGCTGGGCCTGCTCGGAGGCGGCGCGCAGCAGGCGCTCGGCGTCGTTCTGGGCGCGCTGGAGGGCAGCCTCGGCGGCGGCGTGGGCCTCGCCGCGGGCGGCGTCCACGTCGGCGGCGGTCTGGGCGCGGGCCTGGTCGGAGAGGGCGACGGCCTCCGCGCGGGCGGCGGCGACCATCCGTTCGGCTTCGGCGCGGGCCTCCTGGAGGACGCGCTGGGCCTCCTGCTCGGAGCCGGCCCGGCTCTGCTCGGCCCAGCCGTTGACGTGCTGCTCGGCGGAGCGGCGCAGCTCGGCGAGCTCGTCCTCCAGCTGGCGGCGGCGGGCGGTGAGCTCGGCCTCCAGTCGGGCGGTGCGCTCGGCGGCCTCGGCCATGATCCGCTGGGTCGCGGCCTGGGAGTCGCGCAGCTGGCGCTCCGCGTCGGCCCGCAGCTGCTGGGCCTGCATCTCGGCGGTGCGGAGCATCTGCTCGGCCTGGCCGGAGACGGCGTCGAAGGCGCGCGGCTGGGCGAGCATCCGGCGGGACTCGTGCAGCTTCGCCCGCAGCACCTCCACCTGGTAGGCGAGGTCTTCGGCATGCTCGGCTGCCTTGTCCCGCTCCTTCCGAGTCCGACCCATCTCGGCCTCGAACTGGGAGAGGTGATCGTCAGCCTCGTAGCGGTCGTTGCCCCGCACTCCGCGGTCCCATCCATCTCCTGGTCGCGTCCTCGACCCGGCCGGTTCCTGGCTCCCGTTTCCCGGGCGCCGGTCCGACTGGTCCTTGCATCCGCAGCAGGTGGACGACCCCTCGCCAATCCGGGGCCGCCCGCCGCGGTCGTCGGAGTCCGGGGCGCGGGAGCGCGGGGGTGCCGCGTTCCCCCGTCCGAGTGGACTCCTGGGCGAACTCTTGCCTTGTGGAGAATGGTGACAGATCCGTTGCGACTGTTCAGCCGTGCCCGCGTAATGGACTCCCCTTGCGACGGGCCGACCACCGGCGGGCGGACGGGCCTGTCTTCGGCCGTGCCCGTCGCCTCCGTCCCCCGGAGTCTTCGCGCACCTGGGCATTGTAGTGGGAGCGCACCGCGGGGGAATGGCCGCATGGGGGTTTTCCGGCTCTTCCGTCCAGGTTACTGACGGGTCATGGCCGACGGACCGTCGGGTGCCGCCGGGACGCGCGGCACCCTGGGGGACGGTCCGTGGACGATCAGTGCTCCTCGTGGGCGTTCTGCGCGGAGGTGACCAGCTCGGTCAGCACGCCGCCGCAGTCCTTGGGGTGCAGGAAGGTGATCCGCGAACCCATCGAGCCGATCCGGGGCTCGTCGTAGAGGACCCGGACGCCCTTGGCGCCGATGGCCGCGGCGTCGCCGTCCACGTCGGCGGTGCCGAAGGCGATGTGGTGCACGCCCTCGCCGTTCTTCTCCAGCCACTTGGCGACGGTGGAGTCGGGCCGGGTGGGCTCCAGCAGCTGGAGGTAGGAGGCGCCGCCGTCGTCGGTCCCGTTGATCCTGAGCATGGCCTCGCGGACGCCCTGCTCCTCGTTGACCTCGGAGTGGAAGACCTCGAAGCCGTAGGTGGCGCGGTAGAACTCGACCGTCTTGTCGAGGTCTCGGCAGGCGATGCCGATGTGGTCGATACGGGTCAGCACGGCGACCTCCGGGTGATGGGGGACAAGGGTGGCACCAAGTGCAGCGCATGGCCCGCGACGGACGCCAGTGCCGGACGTGCGAGCCTGCTCACACGCGGCGGGGTTCACCCGGACCGCTCCGGCACGGTGTTGACTGGAGGGTGCCAGTGCGCTCGATCACACCGTCGCTCCGGTGACGGGCGGGTACCGGGTCAGTACATTGAGCGCATCCTCACCTGGCCACGACGTGCGAAGGGGCCCGTCCCATGACCAACACCACCTCTGTGATCGTTGCCGGTGCGCGGACCCCGATGGGTCGCCTGCTCGGTTCCCTCAAGGGATTCTCCGGTGCCGACCTCGGCGGCGTCGCCATCAAGGCCGCGCTGGAGCGGGCCGGCATCACGGGTGACCAGGTCCAGTACGTGATCATGGGCCAGGTGCTGCAGGCCGGCGCCGGCCAGATCCCGGCCCGCCAGGCCGCCGTCAAGGCCGGCATCCCGATGAACGTGCCGGCGCTGACCATCAACAAGGTCTGCCTCTCCGGCCTGGACGCCATCGCGCTGGCCGACCAGCTGATCCGCGCCGGCGAGTTCGACATCGTCGTCGCCGGCGGCCAGGAGTCGATGACCAACGCCCCGCACCTGCTGCCGAAGTCCCGCGAGGGCTTCAAGTACGGCGCGATCGGGATGCTGGACGCCATGGCGCACGACGGCCTCACCGACGCCTACGAGAACATCCCGATGGGCGAGTCCACCGAGAAGCACAACACCCGCCTGGGCATCCCGCGCGAGGTGCAGGACGAGATCGCCGCAGCCTCCCACCAGCGGGCCGCCAAGGCGCAGGCCGACGGCGTCTTCGAGGCCGAGATCGTCCCGGTCGCCATCCCGCAGCGCAAGGGCGAGCCGGTCCTGTTCGGCCAGGACGAGGGCATCCGCGCGGACACCACCGTCGAGGGCCTGGCCAAGCTGCGCCCGGCCTTCGCCAAGGACGGCACGATCACCGCCGGCACCTCCTCGCAGATCTCCGACGGCGCCGCCGCGGTGGTCGTGATGAGCAAGGCCAAGGCCGAGGAGCTGGGCCTGACCTGGATCGCCGAGATCGGCGCCCACGGCAACGTGGCCGGCCCGGACAACTCGCTGCAGTCGCAGCCGTCCAACGCGATCAAGCACGCACTGGCCAAGGACGGCCTGGAGGTCGCCGACCTCGACCTGATCGAGATCAACGAGGCGTTCGCCGCGGTCGCGTACCAGTCCATGAAGGACCTGGGCGTCTCCTCGGACATCGTCAACGTCAACGGCGGCGCGATCGCGCTCGGCCACCCGATCGGCATGTCCGGCGCCCGCGTGGTGCTGACCCTGGCGCTGGAGCTGCAGCGCCGCGGCGGCGGGATCGGCGCGGCCGCGCTGTGCGGCGGCGGTGGCCAGGGTGACGCGCTCATCGTGCGCGTCCCGAAGGCCTGATCAGCTGATCTGATCTTCGGGGCTGCGGACCGCCACAAGCGGTCCGCAGCCCCTTCGGCGTACGCACCCGTGCGAGGAGTTCCTGATGATCGATGTCGCCACGCTGGTCGAGCAGGCCCGGGAGGGCAGGCCGCGGGCCGTCGCCCGACTGATCACGCTGGTCGAGAACGCCGCCCCGCAGCTGCGGGAGGTGATGGCCGCACTCGCGCCGTACACCGGCCAGGCCTACACCGTCGGGCTGACCGGTTCGCCCGGGGTCGGCAAGTCCACCTCCACCTCGGCGCTGGTCTCCGCCTACCGGCGGCTCGGCAAGCGGGTCGGGGTGCTGGCCGTCGACCCGTCCTCGCCGTTCTCCGGCGGCGCGCTGCTGGGCGACCGGGTCCGGATGCAGGACCACGCGACCGACCCCGAGGTGTTCATCCGCTCGATGGCCACCCGCGGCCACCTCGGCGGGCTCTCCTGGACCGCGCCGCAGGCGCTGCGGGTGCTGGACGCGGCCGGCTGCGAGGTGATCCTGGTCGAGACCGTCGGCGTGGGCCAGTCCGAGGTCGAGATCGCCGCCCAGGCCGACACCACCGTGGTGCTGCTGGCCCCCGGGATGGGCGACGGCATCCAGGCCGCCAAGGCCGGGATCCTGGAGATCGGCGACGTCTTCGTGGTCAACAAGGCCGACCGGGACGGTGCCGACGCCACCGCGCGGGAGCTCAACCACATGCTCGGCCTCGGCGAGGCCCGGGAGGCGGGGGACTGGCGGCCGCCGATCGTGAAGACCGTCGCGGCCCGCGGCGAGGGCGTGGACGAGGTGGTCGAGGCGCTGGAGAAGCACCGCGCCTGGCTGGAGGAGCACGGCGAGCTCGCACAGCGCCGCCGGCGCCGGGCCGCCGAGGAGATCGAGGCCATCGCGCTCGCCGAGTTGCGGGCCCGGATCGGGGACCTGCGCGGGGACCGGCACCTGGCGGCGCTCGCCGAGCGGGTGGCCGGGGGCCGGCTGGACCCGTACGGCGCGGCCGACGAACTCGTCGCCGGGCTGACCCGGGGCTGAGCCGGGCTGCCGGGCCCGGACGCGCGGAAGGGCCGGCCCTCGGGGGACCGGCCCTTCCGTCGTACCGCGGGCGGGCGCCCGGGGTGACTACGGGCGGCCGCGCAGGCCGCGCAGGTGCTCGGCGATCGGTGCGAGCGCCTCGAACATGGCGTCCAGCTGCTCCGGGGAGAAGCGGTCGATGAAGTGGGCCCGGACGCTGCGCACGTGGTCCGGGGCGACCTGCTGCATGGTCTCCCAGCCCTGCTCGGTGAGGTGCGCGTAGAGGCCGCGGCGGTCGCCGGGGCACTCCTGGCGGAGCACCAGGCCGGCGTTCTCCATCCGGGTGATCTGGTGCGAGAGCCGGCTCTTGGACTGCAGCGTGGCGGTTGCGAGGTCGGTCATTCGCATCCGGCGGTCCGGGGCCTCGGAGAGCACGACCAGGATCTCGTAGTCGTTGATCGCCAGGTTGTGGGGCTGGAGTTCGCGGCTGAGCTGGTACTCCAGCAGCTTGGCGACCTCCAGATGGGCGCGCCACATCCGCTGCTCCCTGACGGTCAGCCAGGGAGTCTCCTCCCCGGGCTGCGACGGAGGGTTGTCCGCAGTGTCGATCGTGTGCGTATCCATGGGATCCAGCATACCCGATTTAGTTCAATCTTGTACAAGTTTACAGGCCGAAACGCCGACCGAGGTCGCCCAGGTTACCGAGCCCCGGCAGGTTGGGGTTGCCGCCGCCGTGCCCGGCCGAGCCCGGCTGGGACGGCACCCCGCCCATCGGGACGCCCGCCTCGGCGCCCACCTGCCCGACCGACCGCTCCGCCATCAGCTTCTCGCTGGACTGCAGCAGCACCTGCCCGGCGCCGATGAACTCGAACTGGTGCTCCTCGCCGGAGGCGCCGCCGAGGCCGGTCAGCCGCCGGATGCCGCCGATCAGCCCGTGCATGTAGTCGTGGTCGTAGTGGTGGCACGGCGCCGGGCAGTCCGCCCAGCCGACCAGCGCCTGCGGGTCCACCCGGATCGGCGGCTCGACGAAGTGCACCGGCCCGTTGGAGGCGGCGACGAAGCGGCCGGTGCCGATCAGGGTCAGGAACCCCGGGATGATCGACTGCTTGAGCCGCAGCGTCGGGTCGAAGGCGAGCAGGTTGCCGGAGCGGACGGTCAGGTTGCCGTCCTCCAGGTCGTACGAATTGAGGTCGAAAGCCCGGTCGGCCAGCAGCAGCTTGCCGCGGCCCTCGGCGACCACCCAGTCCGACGCGTGCATCGGCGAGTTGAAGTGCTGGCCGAGCATCCGGTCGACCATCCCGGCGCCGACGCCCTTGAAGGTGATGTCGCCGTAGTAGGCGACCATCTTGCCCTTCTGGAGGAAGTAGGACCCGTTCAGCTCAACCGAGAAGGCGTACGGGTTGACGTTGTCGTTGACCGGCAGGCTGTGGACGTCGTGGACCACCGGGCCGGTGCCGTCCTGGGCGGTCGGCAGCGGGGCGATCGGGCCGCCGAACTGCTCCTGGGCGTACGGCTGCTGGGGCGGCGGCGGGGGCTGGTGCGGCTGCCCGGGCGGCGGCGTCTGGTAGCCGCCCTGCTGCGGGTACCCGCCCTGCTGGGGGTAGCCGCCCTGCGGCGGGTACCCCTGCTGCGGGCCGTGGTTCGGCGGGGGCGGCGGTACGACGAAGCCGGGCTGGGTCGGCTGGTCGTGCGGAGAGCCGTACGGGGGCTGCGGCGGGTAGGACATCAGAGCTTCTCCTCGCTCGCCTGGACGTACACCGCGCCCTGCCCGGACAGCTCCAGCTGGAACGCCTCGCCCGAACCGCGGCCGATCATGTCGCGCCAGCCGAGCGCGGTGGACAGCTTGTTGCGCACGTCGCCGCGGTGCGCCACGTACGCCTGCGGGTCGACGTGCACCTCCTGGCCGGGGACGATCGGCAGCTCGAAGACGCCGCCGTGGGCCATCACCGCGACCGAGCCGTGGCCCTCCAGCTTGGTGGTGAACAGGCCCTGCCCGGTGACCTGGCCGCGGACCATGCCCATCACCCCGCCCTGCGCGCCCATGAACATGGTGGACTGCCGCAGCGTGCCCTCGAAGGCGAGCAGCCGGTCCGCCTCGACGTACAGGGTGTCGCCGAACAGGTCGATCACGTGGACGTGGTGGCCGCCGTGGCCGAACATCACCCGGCCCTGGCCCTCGACCGTCATCAGCGGGGTGTCCTCGTTGGCCACCCGGCGGCCGATCATCGACATCACGCCGCCCTGGCCGCCGGTGATGTTCGGCGTGAAGCGGACGTCGCCGCTGTACGCGAGCATCGCGCCGCGCTGGCTGAACAGCCGCTGCCCGGGAACCACCTGGGCCTCGACCATCTTGCCGTTGATCTTCGTGAAGCCCATCAGACGTCACCCCCGATGGTGACCTTCTCGGACGGCTGCACGTACACCAGGCCGTCGCCGCTGAACTCGACCTGGACGGCCTCGCCGCCGCCCTCGCCGATCACCGTGGTCCAGCCCGCGCCGGACTTCAGGCTGCGGTGCAGGTTGCCGGTGTGCGCCACGTACGCGCCCGGGTCGACCCGCAGCGGCATGCTCTTGTCGACCCGCAGGATGATGGCGGGTCCGTTGGAGGTGAGGGCGGCCCAGCCGTGGCCCTCCACCTTGGTGGTGAAGAGGCCGTTGCCGGAGGACATGCCGTTGAGGCCGGTGAAGCTGGTGCCGGTGTGCAGGGTGGACTCCGTGCAGAGCAGGTTGTCCGCCTCGACGTACAGCGCCTCGCCGTTCAACCGGACCAGATTGATCTCGGTGGCCTTGTCGGCGAAGTAGCAGGTGCCCTGGCCCTTCACCTCCATCACCGTCATCTTCTCGCCGGTCAGCCGGCGGGCGACCATGCCGCGCAGGCCGTCACCGCCACCGGTCAGCTTCTTGAAGGTCATCTGCCCGGTGTAGGCGACCATCGAGCCGTGTCTGGCCTTGACGGCGTCCCCGCCCAAGTCGACGGCGAGCACTCGCGATCCCTGGAGTCTGAACTGTGCCACGGCCGCAATCTAGCCGCTGCGGCCGTGGCACGGGGAGGGTGCGGGCCCGGACTGGTACCGGGCTGGGACAAAAGCGCCGGTCAGCTGCGCGCGTGCGCCCCGTGTCCGTGTCCGTGTCCGGGGTGCGGGACCGTGCCGGCGGCCTGCTCGACCTCCAGCAGCGAGGCCGAGTGGCGCTCCGCCTCGAAGGCCACCACGCCGCCGCGCAGTCCGAACAGGCGCTTGGAGAGCATGATCCAGAGGACCGCCGCGATGTTCAGCACCAGGGTGCAGATCTTCACTGCGCTGACGTGGTGGCTCAGCTCGTAGCCCTCCAGCGGCAGGAAGGCCGCGGTGGCGACCACCGTCAGGTACTCGGCCCAGCGCTTGTTCAGCCAGAGGCCGACCGCCTCGACGATCTCGATCACGGCGTAGGCCAGCAGGGCGCCCGCGGCGACCAGCAGGGTGCTCTTCTTGAAGTCGAAGGTCTTGCGGATCGTCTCGACGATCGGGGCGTGTTCGAGGTCCCAGTGGAAGTGCTCCGTGACCGGCCTGAAGACCGTCAGGTTCTCGTCGAAGACCCGGTGCACCGCGTCCTGGCTGTTGGAGAACTTCCACACGGCCCAGGCGATCACGATGATCAGCAGCCCGCGCAGCACCCGCTCGACGGCGAGGAAGCGCAGGATGAAGAGGTCCCGCAGCGCCTTGCCGCGCGGCACCAGCGGCGCGTCCGCGGCGGGGCCGGAGCCGTGCGGGGCGCCCAGCGCGAAGTCGCCGCAGCGCAGGCAGCGCCAGGCGTCGCCGAGGGCGGTGGCGGCGTGCAGCCGGGAGGCCAGCTCGGGCTCGGCCGGCGCGTAGGTGATGTGCCCGCGCTTGGCGCAGGTCCTGCGGTCCCAGTCGCGCTTGAACATGTGGTGACTACCCCCGTGGCGTGGTGCTTCCGGCGTCCGGATCGGTGGACGCGCGGGCAGCAGGATAGGGGGTCCCGGTGACGGGTGGTCGCGCTCGGTCGCGTTCCGGCACACAGCTGTGACAACGCGGGCGGGCCCGGGGAGGCGCTTGCGGGCGGGGACTGTGAGATCGGGCACGGAGCCCACCCCCGGCCGGGGGCCCGCACGTGCGCTCGGTGATAATGGCCGGAAGGCTTGTGAGTCGCTTCACAAGCGTGCCAGCGCCTCCGACCCCCGTATTGAGGTACCCAACGTGAACAGCAGCGCCGTCCACCGCCTGCGCCTGGTCTCCGGCCCCGAAGGGGTCTCGTTCGTCCTGCTGCTGATCTGCTCGGTGCTGAAGCGGACCACCTCGTTCGACGCCGTCCCGGTGATGGGCATGGTCCACGGGATCCTGTTCATCCTCTACGTGGTCTTCTGGATCCAGGCCTGGCAGGTGCAGAAGTGGGACGCCAAGCGCGGCGTCCTGCTGTTCGTCCTCTCGGTGGTGCCCACCGGCGGCTTCTTCGCCGAGCGGATGCTCGGCCGGGAGGAGCGGGGCGAGCTGGAGCCCGCCACCGCCTGACCCCCTGCGCGGACGGTCGACAGGCTGCCGCGGCCTCCTCTCCCAAAGGGCCGCGGCAGCCTGTCGCCGTTTCTTACCGGGGGTGGCTCTCGGTCTTACCGGGGGTGGCTCCCGCCGGGTGCGGCTAGTTGACGTTCACGCCGCTCCAGGCCGCCGCGACCGCCTTGTACTCGGTGCTGGTCGCGCCGTACAGGTCGGTGGCGGCCTTCAGGGTCGCCGTGCGGGCGGCCTTGTAGTTGGTGGTGGAGGTCATGTAGACGGTCAGCGCGCGGTACCAGACGGCCGCCGCCTTGGTCCGGCCGATGCCGGTGACCGTCGAGCCGTTGGAGGTCGGGCTGTTGTAGCTGACCCCGTTGATGACCTTCGCGCCGCTGCCCTCGGACAGCAGGTAGAAGAAGTGGTTGGCCACGCCCGAGGAGTAGTGGACGTCCTTGTTGCCGACGGTGGAGGACCAGTAGTCGGCCGAGGCGCCGTCCTTGGAGGGCTTGTCCATGTAGCGCAGCGGGGTGCCGTTGCCGTTGATGTTGAGCTTCTCGCCGATCAGGTAGTCCGGCGGGTCGGAGGGCAGGTTGGCCGACCACTCGACCATGGTGCCGAAGATGTCCGAGGTCGCCTCGTTGAGGCCGCCGGACTCGCCCGAGTAGTTCAGGTTGGCCGTGGCGGAGGTGACGCCGTGGCTCATCTCGTGGCCGGAGACGTCGATGGCGGTCAGCGGGTGGGTGTTGCCGGAGCCGTCGCCGTAGGTCATGCAGAAGCAGCTGTCGTCCCAGAACGCGTTGACGTAGTTGGTGCTGTAGTGGACCCGGCTCGCGGCGCCGACGCCGTTGTTCTTGATGCCGTTGCGGCCGAAGGTGTTCTTGTAGTAGTCCCAGGTGGCCGCGGCGCCGAACTGGGCGTCCACGGCGGCGGACTCGCGGTTGGACGGCAGTCCGTTGCCCCAGGAGTTGGTGGTCTTGCTGAAGAGCGTGCCGCTGCCCGAGGTGCCGCCCTTGAGGTCGGTGGTCGACTGGTTGCCCCGGCTGGCGTCCTTGAGCTGGTAGTTCGAGCCGCTCTGGGTGGTGGTCAGCGTGACGGTGCCGACGTTGACGCCCTTGCCGGTGCCGGTCGCGGTCTGGACGTGCTCCTGGCTGGACAGCACCTGGCCGGTGGCGGCGTCGGTGACGACCTCCTGGCGGCTCGGGGTGCCGTCCGCCCGCTCGCCGGTGACCACCGTGCGCTGGGCCAGGCGCGGGGCGCCGTCGGCCGCCCAGACGACCAGTTCGGTCGCGCCGGCGCCGTCGACCCGGCTGAGCGCGGCCTCGTCCTCGTCGGCGGCGATGCCGACCGTCGCGCGGACCGCGGCGGTGGCCCGCTCGGCGGCCTGGCCGGCGGCGACGCCCGGGGTCAGGGTGGGCACGGACAGCTGTCCGGCGAAGGCGCGGTCGACCGAGCCCACCGAGCCGTCGGCCTTCTGGTGGACGACCAGGTCGCCGCCGATCACCGGCAGGCCGGCGTAGGTCCGCTCGTACCGGAGGTGCCGGGTGCCGTCCCGGTCGACCACGACGTCCTTGGGGACGAGCTTCTCCTGGCCGCCGAGGGCGAGGGCCTGCGCCACCGGGGCGCTCTGCCCGGCGGCCAGCGCGAGCAGCGCGGACTGCTGCTGCTCCGGCGCGGGGGCGGCGGCCTGGGCGGCGGGGACGGCGGCGATCTGGACGACGCCGGCCAGCAGGGCGGTGGCGGAGAGTACGGCTCCGACAGTCAGCTTTCGCTTCACGGACGGGGGTTCCTTCCACGAGACCCGCGGGTGCGTGCGGGTGCGCCGCGTACCGGGGCGCCGGGGTTGACGCCGTGGGGCGGTAGGGCGCGGACGTGCTGCTCCCGTGCGGTTCCTGACGCTCCGCCGGATGGGGTGGGGGTGGCGGAGGCCGGACGGGGCTTGGTCAGAAGCATGACAATCCCCGGCGGGGATGGACAGGTCGCGTACGGGGATTGGCCAGGAATCGCCAGTCCGGGGTGCGGGTGGTTCGGTTGCTGCCCTTTGTCCGATACGGGCGGGTTCGTCCCGCTGGCGGGACTCCGCCAGCGGGCGGCCTTGACGCCCGGCGGCCGTCCCCGGCTCCCGGCCCGGCGGCCGTCCCCGGCTCCCGGCCCGGCGGACGTGCCCGCCGCCCGGCCCGGAAGACGGGCGGACGCCCGGGGCCTGCCCTCCGCGGGCCCCGGGCGTCCGGATCGGGTGCGCCGTGCGTCAGTTGACGTTGACGGCGGTCCAGGTCGCCGCGACCGCGTTGTACTCGGCGCTGTTGGCGCCGTACAGGTCGGTGGCGGCCTTGAGGGTCGCCGTGCGGGCGCCCGCGTAGTCGGTGGTCGAGGTCATGTAGGTGGTCAGCGCCTTGTACCAGACCTGGGCGGCCTTGTCCCGGCCGATGCCGGCGAGGGTCGAGTTGTTGTAGGTCGGGCTGTTGTAGCTGACGCCGTTGATGGTCTTGGCGCCGCTGCCCTCGGCGAGCAGGTAGAAGAAGTGGTTGGCCACGCCCGAGGAGTAGTGGACGTCCTTGTTGCCGACGGTGGAGGACCAGTAGTCGGCCGAGGCGCCGTCCTTGGACGGCTGGTCCATGTAGCGCAGCGGCTTGCCGTCACCGTTGATGTTGATCAGCTCGCCGATCAGGTAGTCCGGCTTGTCGGCGGGCAGGTTGGCGTAGAACTCGACCATGGTGCCGAAGATGTCCGAGGTGGCCTCGTTGAGGCCGCCGGACTCGCCCGAGTAGTTCAGGTTGGCGGTGGCGGAGGTGACGCCGTGGCTCATCTCGTGGCCGGCCACGTCCAGCTCGGTCAGCGGGTGGGTGTTGCTGGTGCCGTCGCCGTAGGTCATGCAGAAGCAGCTGTCGTCCCAGAACGCGTTGACGTAGTTGCGCCCGTAGTGGACCCGGCTCGCGGCGCCGACGCCGTTGTTCTTGATGCCGTTGCGGCCGAAGGTGTTCTTGTAGAAGTCCCAGGTGGCGGCGGCGCCGTACTGGGCGTCCACGGCGGCGGACTCCGCGTTGGAGGACAGGCCGTTGCCGAAGCTGTCGGTCGAGTTGGCGACCAGGGTGCCGGACCCGGAGGTCCTGCCCTTCAGGGTGTAGGTGGCCTGGCCGCCGCGGCTCGCGTCCTTCAGCGAGAAGGTCGAGCCGCTCTGGGTGGTGGTCAGCGGGACGGTGCCGACGAAGACGCCCTTGCCGGTGCCGGCGGCGGTCTGCACCTCCTCGTGGGTGGAGAGCACCTGGCCGCTCGCCGCGTCGGTGACCAGCAGCTGACGGCTCGGGGTGCCGTCGGCGCGCTCGCCCTCGACGGTGGTGCGGTACGCCAGGCGCGGGTTGCCGTCGGTGGCCCAGACGACCAGCTCGGCCTGGCCGGTCTGGTGCACGGCCGTCAGCGGGGCCTCGTCCTTGTCGGCGGTGACGCCGACGGTGGACTGCACGGCGCCGGTCGCCTGGGCGGCGGCCTTGTCGGCGGGGATCTGCGGGGTGAGGCTCGGCAGGGCGATCGTCGCGCCGGTGGCCTTGTCCACGGAGGTGGTCGAGCCGTCCGCCTTCTGGTGCACCACGAGGTCGCCGCCCAGGACCGGGAGTCCGGCGAAGGTGCGCTCGTAGCGGAAGTGGCGGGTGCCGTCGGCGTCCACCAGGGCGTCCTTGGCGACGAGCTGCTCCTGGCCGCCCAGGGCCAGGGCGTGCGCCACCTTGCCCGCCTGGCCGTTGGCCAGGGCGATCAGGTCGGCGGTCCGGGAGTGCGGGGCCGAGTCCGCGACGGCCACGGTGCTGACCTGGACGACGCCCGTGAGCAGGGCGGTGGCGGAGAGTACGGCGACTGCGGCGAGCTTTCGCTTCACGGACGAGTCCTTCCGGGAAACCGCGTGTGGGCGCGGTCGCACCACGTCCCGGGGGCCGGGGTCGGCACCTGAGGGGCGGGACGGGCGCTGACGTGCAGGGGCCCCGAGCGGTCGAGCGGCTGGCCACCGGTGGGTGGGGGTGGTGGCCGCCGGACGGGGTTGGCGGAAAGCATGACAATCGAGCAAATCAAATGACAGGTCTTCCTCATGAATTGGCCAAGTCCCGCCAGGAGTTGGCAATGTGAACAGAGGGACGAATGGGATCAATCACCCCGTCCTCCGACGGGTTGCCGTCCGAACCGGGGCCCGGTTCACCGGTGTTGGCGCGATCCGAGGTCAACATCGATTCGCCGCAACCGTGTTGCGGTCCGTTCACACCGTCGCAATGTCCAGGTATGGACCTGGCCGCCCGATTGGCGGGATCCCGCCACGCGTCGCGCTTGTCCACCATCAGGACGGCTGGTAGCGCCCGTCCCGGCCGCCGGTACGGTAAGGAGGTGGCCAAGCCCCTCGCTCTCGACTTCGACCCGATCGCCCGCGCCGACGAGCTGTGGACCCGCCGTTGGGGTGCCGTCCCCTCGATGGCGGCGATCACCTCGATCATGCGCGCCCACCAGATCCTGCTGTCCCGCGTGGATGCGGTGCTCAAGCCGTACGGGCTGACCTTCGCCCGCTACGAGGCGCTGGTGCTGCTGACCTTCAGCAGGACCGGGGAGCTCTCGCTCTCCAAGATCGGCGAGCGGCTCATGGTCCACCCGACCAGCGTCACCAACACCGTCGACCGCCTGGAGCGGGCCGGCCTGGTCGCCCGCCGCCCCAACCCGCTGGACGGCCGCGGCGTGCTGGCCGCGATCACCGGGCGCGGCCGCGAGGTGGTCGAGGAGGCCACCCGGGAACTCGTGGCGATGGAGTTCGGGCTGGAGGAGTACGGCCCCGGGCAGTGCCGCCAGGTCTTCGAACTGCTCAAGCCGCTGCGGATCGCGGCCGGTGACTTCTCCGAGCCGGAGGAGGGGGCTGCGCAGGGGGAGGCGTGAGGGCGGCTACCCTCGTGGGAGCGGTGCGCGGATCCGGGCGTACCGGCCGAAAATGCCGAGCGAGGCGAGGAAGAGTATGAAGGCGACCCCCCTGCTGGGCTGGTACCGGGGCCTGGCCGTTGCGACCGGTGTGGCACTGCTGGTCTTCTGCGGCTTCATGGTCGCGAAGTACGGCTTCGGCACGGCCGAGGAACTGACCATGTACGTCGCGATGCTGCACGGCTACCTGTACATCGGGTACTTCGTGGTGACCTTCCTGCTCGGGCAGAAGCTGAAGTGGCCGCTCGGCCGCCTGGTGCTGACCCTGGCGGCGGGCTGCATCCCGTTCCTCTCCTTCGTCTTCGAGCGCAAGGTGGCCCGCGAGGCCGCCGAGCAGGTCCCGGCGGGCGCCGGCGCCCGCCAGCCGGCCGGCGTCTGAGCCGCGAGCCCGCACGAGGGCCCCTTCCCCGTCCCGGGGGAGGGGCCCTCCGCGTTGCCCGCATGTTTCCGTCGACAAGTACTAGGACGTCCGAGTAAATTAGTAGGACGTCCTAATAGCTGTGCCGCCCCGTCGCCGTGGCGGCCGTACGGAGCGGAGTTCGGGGTCATGGACGCCGAGGAGATCGAGCGCGGACGGCAGCGCTGGCAGCAGCGGTACGACAAGGCCCGCAAGCGGGACGCGGACTTCACCACCCTCTCCGGCGACGAGGTCGAGCCGGTCTACGGCCCGCCCGCCGGGCAGGCCCAGGAGGGCTTCGAGCGGATCGGCTGGCCGGGCGAGTACCCGTACACCCGCGGCCTCCACCCGACCGGCTACCGGGGCCGCACCTGGACCATCCGCCAGTTCGCCGGCTTCGGCAACGCGCAGCAGACCAACGAGCGCTACCGGATGATCCTGGACGCGGGCGGCGGCGGCCTCTCGGTCGCCTTCGACATGCCCACCCTGATGGGCTACGACTCGGACGACCCCAAGTCGCTCGGCGAGGTCGGCCACTGCGGCGTGGCCATCGACTCGGCCGCCGACATGGAGGTGCTGTTCGCCGGCATCCCGCTTGGCGAGGTCACCACCTCGATGACGATCAGCGGCCCGGCCGTCCCGATCTTCTGCATGTACCTGGTCGCCGCCGAACGGCAGGGCGTCGACCCGGCGGTGCTCAACGGCACCCTGCAGACGGACATCTTCAAGGAGTACATCGCACAGAAGGAGTGGCTCTTCGCCCCCGAGCCGCACCTGCGCCTGATCGGCGACCTGATGGCCTACTGCGCCGAGGGCATCCCCGCGTACAAGCCGCTGTCCGTCTCCGGCTACCACATCCGCGAGGCCGGGGCGACGGCCGCGCAGGAGCTGGCGTACACCCTCGCGGACGGCTTCGGCTACGTCGAGCTGGGCCTGTCCCGCGGCCTGGACGTGGACGTCTTCGCGCCCGGCCTGTCCTTCTTCTTCGACGCCCACCTGGACTTCTTCGAAGAGATCGCCAAGTTCCGCGCCGCGCGCCGGATCTGGGCCCGCTGGATGCGCGACCGCTTCGGCGCCAAGACCGACAAGGCGCAGTGGCTGCGCTTCCACACCCAGACCGCGGGCGTCTCGCTCACCGCGCAGCAGCCGTACAACAACGTGGTCCGCACCGCCGTCGAGGCGCTGGCCGCGGTGCTCGGCGGCACCAACTCGCTGCACACCAACGCCCTGGACGAGACCCTGGCGCTGCCCTCCGAGCAGGCCGCCGAGATCGCCCTGCGCACCCAGCAGGTGCTGATGGAGGAGACCGGCGTCGCCAACGTGGCCGACCCGCTGGGCGGTTCCTGGTACGTCGAGGCGCTGACCGACCGGATCGAGCAGCAGGCCGAGGCGATCTTCCAGCGGATCCTGGACCGGGGCCGCGAGGACCACGAGATCGGCCCGATCACCTCCGGCATCCTGCGCGGCATCGAGGAGGGCTGGTTCACCGGCGAGATCGCCGAGGCGGCCTTCCAGTACCAGCAGTCGGTGGAGAAGGGCGAGAAGCGCGTGGTCGGCGTCAACTGCCACCCGCGCAGCGTCACCCCGGAGCTGGAGATCCTGCGGGTCAGCCACGAGGTCGAGCGCGAGCAGGTCCGGGTGCTGGGCGAGCGCAAGGCGGCGCGGGACGAGGCGGCGGTGCGGGCCGGGCTGGACGCCATGCTGGCGGCGGCGCGCTCGGGCGAGTCGATGATCCCGCCGATGCTGGACGCGGTGCGCGCGGAGGCGACGCTGGGCGAGATCTGCAACGCGCTGCGGCAGGAGTGGGGGACGTACCAGGAGAACGCGACGTTCTGACCGCGCTGCGCCTCTGACCGCGCAGGTCGGCTGACCGCGCCGCCCCTCCGGGTGCGGCCGGGCAGCCGCCGGGGCCGGACAGCCGCCCGTACGGGGTTCCGTACGGGCGGCTCCGTCGTGCCCTCAGCAGGTGGTGAGCGGTCCCAGCAGCAGGTCGGTGAAGCGGCGGGTCCACGCGGGGGTGATCGGCTCGCCGCTGACCAGGACGCGGTGCTCGACCGTGCCCGCGATGGTGTCGAAGATGATGTCGACCTCCTCGTGGGCGGACGCGGCGTCGAGGTCCGCGTCGAGTTCGCCGCGGGCCTGGGCGGCTGCCCGGCCCTGGCGGACCAGCCGCTTCTGCGGGTCCACGATGGCCTCGCGGATCCGGCGGTGCAGCTGCCGGTCCCGGATGCCCTCGGCGAACAGCGCGAGCAGCGCGGCCTGGGTCTCGGGGCGGGCCAGCAGGTCGGCGAACTGGGCGACCACGGCCTCGATGTCGGCCCGCAGGCTCCCGAGGTCGGGCATCACCAGGTCGTCGAAGAGGGTGGCGACGGCGTCGACCACGAGTTCGTTCTTGGAGGGCCAGCGCCGGTAGAGGGTGGTCTTGGCGACCCCGGCGCGGCTCGCCACGTGGCCCATGGTCAGTCCGCCCCAGCCGAGTTCGGCGAGGGCTTCGCGGGTGGCGTCGAGGATCGCGCGGTCGGCGGCGGCGCTGCGCGGGCGGCCCTTGGCGCGGGCGGCGTTGGCGACCTCCGGGACCGTGCTCGCCGGGGTCGGGCACACCGGTCGGGTGCGGTCCGGGCTCGCGGGGGGCTGGGCGGCCGGCACCGGGCCTCCTTGCGCTTTACTGGTAAGTAACTTGGGTGGGGCTGGTAACGGTAGCGACTGTTCGCCGATTCGGGGAGCCGGGCCGCCCGGGAAAGTGGGGCAGGTCACGTCCCCGAACCGCCGGTGGGGCTTGCGGCCGGGGCACCGCCTCCAGTTACGCTACGACTCGTAGCGAAAGCAGTGACAACCAGGCGCCGCACCCGTGGGACGGGAGCGGCGCGGGCGCGGGTGGGGATCCGCGCCGAACGGTCCAGGCTACCGGGGGAGGGGCGCGGAGCCCGGGAACCCGCGCCGCGCGGCCCGCGCGGGGCGACTTTCCCGAGGTTGGTGCCCGACAGCGGCGCGAACGGGGGAGGATGGTGCCATGCAGCCACGGAATTCGCGTCTCAACAGCTCCGCCCTGCGCGGCGCGGTCGACCTCGCCGCAGTGAAGGCGGCCGGCGAGGCCGCCCAGAAGGCCGAGCAGGCCCGGGCCGAGCGGGCCCGTCAGACGGCCGCCGCCGAAGCGGCCGGGACCGTCCCCGCCGAGTCCGCCCACCAGCTCGTCATCGACGTCACCGAGGACACCTTCGAGGTCGAGGTCGTCCAGCGCTCCACCGAGGTGCCGGTCGTCATCGACTTCTGGGCCGAGTGGTGCGGCCCCTGCAAGCAGCTCAGCCCGGTCCTGGAGGGCCTGGTCGAGGAGTACGCCGGCCGCTTCGTGCTCGCCAAGATCGACGTGGACTCCAACCAGCTGCTCGCCCAGCAGTTCGGCATCCAGGGCATCCCGGCCGTGATGGCCGTGGTGGCCGGCCAGCTGGTCCCGCTGTTCCAGGGCGCGGAGAGCGCCGCCAACATCCGCAAGGTGCTGGACCAGCTGATCCTGGTCGCCGAGCAGCGCTTCGGCGTGGGCGGCGGCGCGGCCGTCCCGGGCGAGGCCCCGGCCGCCGCCCCGCAGCGTCCCGAGGACCCGGCGCTGTCCGCCGCGCACGACGCGCTGGACGCCGGCGACCTGGGCGGCGCCGTCCGGGCGTACCGGAACGTGCTGGTCGACCAGCCGGGCAACACCGAGGCCAAGCTGGGCCTGGCCCAGGCCGAACTCCTGCAGCGGGTCGAGGGCTTGGACCTGCAGGCCGTCCGGGCGGCGGCCGCGGCGGACCCGAAGGACGTCGGGATCCAGCTCCAGGCGGCCGACCTGGACCTGGTCGGCGGTCACGTCGAGGACGCCTTCGGGCGTCTGGTGGAGACCGTCGGCCGGACGGCGGGCGAGGACCGGGACACCGCCCGGCTGCGTCTGCTGGAGCTGTTCGAGGTGATCGGGTCGGAGGACCCGCGGGTCGCCGCGGCCCGTACGGCACTGGCGCGCGTGCTGTTCTGAGGCCCGTTCGGGTCCGCTCCGGGCTCGTCCGGGGCCTGGCTCCGGTCCGGTCCGGACCGGGTTCGGGACCGCTCCGGAACCGTCGGCTGGCACGGCGGATGACCTGCGGTGTCGCCAGGTGATTTGGCGACAATCCGGTCAACCGGACAGAGGTTTACCAAATCTTGATTTCACCCGTGGGTGGTCACTATGTGTGACCACCCACGGGTGTTTCGCTGGTGTTTCCGGCAGATTTCGCCGTCACGTTTCCTTCAAGGCGTCACGCACGGTGCGGATCACTCCGATTTCATGATCGACACCACCGGATGTTGCATTACCCGTCAGTAAGGCACCCCTTGTGCTTCGCCCGGGATTCAAGCAGCATCGGCGTCGCCCGGTCCCGGACTCCACACCCCGACAACCCGTCGGTCACGCGGAGCGAGGGATCCCCACCGGGCGATCCGCCGACCCCGGTCGGCGGTAGGGAGGGCAGGGGGGTATCCGCGGTCCCACGGCGGTTCCTGTCCTTCGACCGGCCGCGCGGCCCTGCGCGGTCGCTGGTTGTCGCTCGGGGGTGATCGCCGATGTCGTCGGTCCTGCCCGCCGCCCCACAAGGTCGGCCGGTGCTTGGTCGGGAGGGCCGCTTCATGCGGGCCGCTCCCGCGTCCGACGACGCTCAAGGCGCTCTCCGCTACCGAGGACGTAGCTCTCTCCCATCCCAGGCCCCCACCGGCGCGGGAAGCGCCGCCGGGGAGCCGGAGATGTACGTCCTAGAAGGAGGACTCGCATGTCCAAGACCTACGGCAAGACCCGCTGGAAGCGCTTCGCCCTGGTGATGGTGCCGAGCGTCGCGGCCACCGCGATGGTCGGCGTCTCGATCGCCAACAGCGCGCTCGCCGCCTCGTTCAGCATTTCCGGCCAGCAGTTCAAGGTCAGCACCACGCACCTTGAGGGCAAGAACTTCGCCCAGTTCGGCACCGTCGACATCGAAGCCAAGGGCACGCCGCACCCGGTTGCCGTCTCGGCCTTCGACTCGGCCGACATCACCAACCTGTGCCAGTCCGTGGTGACCGACCTGTCGGCGTTCGGCCTCGGCAAGATCACCCTCCAGCTGAACGCCGGTGGCCCGGGCAGCAAGCCGGTGCACGCCGACAACCTGCTCATCGACCTGGAGCAGCTGAAGGCGGACGCGACGTTCAAGAACATCAACATCGGCCAGGACGCGTCCACCCTCAAGGGCAGCGCGACCCAGGGCTGGGCCCCCCACGCGGGCGTCCAGGCCGCGGGCGGTGGCAAGGGCCTGCCGACCGGCGCCACGGGCTTCGCCCAGGCAGCCGACTCGGCCATCCTGGACAACGTCCAGCAGACCGCGCGCGCCACCTCGGCCGGCAACTTCGTGCTCAGCGGCCTCAACCTGTCGCTCAAGCAGGGTGACGGTCCGGGCATCGAGTGCTTCTGAGCCCTGTCTGACGGTGCGCCCGGCGGCGTACCGGAGTGACGGGTCTCCCAGGGCCGGGGGCGGCGGACAGTTCCGCCGTTCCCGGCCTCACGCCAATATGTTCTCCCCCTCGTAGAGACATCGAGGAGCTGCACCATGTCCAGCGCAACGGTCGAACCCCGGACCGGCCACCAGAACCCGATCAACTGGCTTTGGCGGCACTTCCGTGTCTTCCGCCGCACGAGGCCCTTCTGGGGCGGCCTGCTGGCCATGATCGCCGGCGTCCCGATCCTCTACTTCCCGTACGCGCACCTCTCGCTCGGTGGCGTGACCATCGCGATGTCGACCACGGCCGGTGCCGGGTCGATGATCATCGGGGTGCTGCTGATGATCCTCGGACTCACCGGGTGGTTCCAGCCGGCCGTCCGGGTGTTCGCGGGCATCGCCACCATCCTGCTGACCCTGGTCTCGATCCCGGTCTCCAACCTGGCGGGCTTCGGGCTGGCGCTGCTGCCCGGCCTCATCGGCGGCGGCCTGATGGTCTCCTGGGCGCCGCTGCCGGAGCCCGAGGCGGGGGCGCAGGCCAAGGCCGGCCGTCGTCGGCGTCGGGGTGACGGTGCGGGCGGCACGACGGCGGAGAACGCCGTGGCGCAGAGCGTCGCCACCGAGCCGACGACCGCCACGGAGCCGACTGCCGAAGCTGCGGTGGAGCCCGCCGCCGAGGCGCCGACCGCCCAACTCCCCGCTCAGGCAACGCCGCAGGAGCCGGCCGCCGAGGCCGCCCCGAAGCAGCCCGCCGAGGCCGCCGTCCCGAAGCAGGCCGGCGCCGGCGATCCGGAGGGGGCGCGGTGACCGGGCCGGCCGAGCAAGCCGATGGTACGGCCGTCCCGGCGCAGCGCGGCCGGCACGCGGCCCCGCGCACGCCCGTACGGGTCCGGCTGAGAGGTCGCGCGCTGGCGATGGCCGCGGTGCCGACCGCGCTGCTGATGGCCGCCGCCTACACGCCCAACCCGGCGATCGCCGAGTCCGCGGCGGGCAAGCCCTGCGGCAACGCCCCGGTCGCCGTTCCGGACGTCGCGCCGATCGAGGAGACGCCCGTCCCGAAGAGCGAGCTGCCCGAGCCGCCGCCGGGGCCGTCCTCCGAGCCGACCGCGGCGCCGACCGGGGCGCCCACGGCCGGGCCCTCGACCGGCCCGACCGCGGTGCCGACGCAGGCCCCGACCCAGGCGCCGACCGCCGCGCCGACCCAGCAGCCCACCTCGCCGGTGAAGCCGCCGGCCGCCGCGTCGCCGGCCGCCCAGCCGC
>NZ_JBHWCL010000020.1:0-91092 GCF_042735125.1 Kitasatospora sp. NPDC059599
TCGACGCCCCTCCGCCGCCCGGCCCACCAACCACCTGCCCCACCCTCCCGCCTCGGGGGCGGGACGCCGGCCCCGCCGACGTCCCGCCCCCGTTCGCGGTTTCCGGGGCGGGACCGGGGCGGACGGACGGGTGGGAGCGGCCCGGTCAGTCGTCGTCGTCCTGGCCCTGGTCGTCGCCGTCGCCGTCGCCGGGGTGGCCGGTGGGACGGGCGAAGACCTGGTAGCCCTCGCTCGCCGGGCCGTTGGTGCCGGCGACCAGGTTGCCGCTGGTCGAGCCGAACACCACGGCCTCGCCCCGGGCGTCCACGAAGGGGTCGACCGAGGAGCCGTTGCCGGACGAGCCGTCCGGCGCGGTGGCGACCCGCTCGGTCCGGCCGGTGCGCAGGTCCTGGCGGTAGACGTCCCAACCCGTGTGCTGCGGGCCGGCCACCAGGTTGTCGGCGGCGGAGGAGAAGTAGATCCAGCGGTTGTCGGCGGTGACGCTGCCGTGGTCGGAGGTGCCGACCGAGGTGGTGCCGGGCAGGCCGCCGCTGACCTTCGTCACCGTGCCCTTCCTGAGGTCCCGGACGTACAGCACCAGGTGGTACCGGTGGCCGTTGGTGGACCCGCCGGGCTCCGGCAGGGCGTAGACGGCGCGCCGCCCGTCCGGGCTGATCGTCGCGTCGAAGCTCGCGAACCCGAGCTTGCCGTCGAGGTCCAGGCTCGCGGCGGAGATGCGGCCGGAGTCGACGTCGTAGGTGTAGTAGGCGCCGGTGGTCGGCCGGGCGAGGTTCGGCTGTGCCACCCGGGCGCCGCGGGGCAGGGCCGGGGCGGTGCCCGGGGCCAGCTCGACGTCGGCGGTGGCGGCGGCCGGGCCCGGGGCGGGACGGGTGGCGGCGGGACCTGCGACGGGACCGGCGGCGGCCGCGGCCTCGGCGGCCTCGGCGGCCGGGGCGGCGAGGGCGGGGGTCTGCCCGGCCGGCACCAGGTTGGACGCGAACGAGGTGAACCCGACGGTGCGGCCGTCCGCGCTGATGGTCGGATTGAGGGACATGCTGTCGCCCGGCTTGCCGTCCACGCCGAGGGTGACCAGACGGGTCTTCCCGGTCCAGCGGTCGGTGACGTAGACGTTGTAGTCCCAGGTGTAGGGCCTGGCGAGCGAGGGGTCACCGCCCTGGAGGCCCGGAACGAGGTCGGTCCGGGAGGACACGAAGGCCACGTAGCGGCCGTTCGCGCTGATCGAGGGCGCGTACGAGGCGTGGAACTTGTCGGCGTCGGTGCTGGTGGGAGCGCCGCTGACCAGCTCGGTACGGCCGGTCCTGCGGTCGCGGACGTACACCTCGGTGCGTCCCGGGACCGGCATGCCGGGCAGCACGTTCTCGGCGTCGCTCTCGAAGGCGACGTAGCGGCCGTCGGCGTTGATCGCGACGTAATCGGTGAAGCCGTTCAGGACGCTGCCGTCGTCGGCCAGGTTGATCCGCTCGGTACGGCCGGTCCGCAGGTCGCGGACGTAGGCGTCGCGGCCGCTCTTCGCGGGCTGCGACACCAGGTTCGTGGCCCACGAGGTGAACAGGGCGTAGTGCCCGTCCGCGCTGATCCCCTTGCTCCACGACTGGTTGTCCGGCACCGCGCCGTTCAGGCCGACGCTGACCTGGACGGTGCCGCGCGGCGCCGGAGCGGCCTGGGCGGGGACGACGGTGGTGGCGAGCACGGCGGCGGCCACGAGGACGCCGCCGCTGCCGGCCAGCCACCGGTTGCGGGTGGTGCGGGAAGTGCGGGTGGTACCGGAAGTGCGGGTGCTACGGGTGCTACGGGTCATGGGCGTTGTCCTCCCCGGTGATCGCCCCCTGCGCCGGGCTCCCTCCCGGCGACGGGCTCGTGCAGAGCCAATCGTCGGGAGGGCGCGGTGGTCAACGGCCCCGGGTGATCCCGGCGGAAAAGTACGTCAACGGACGTATCCCGCAGGGGAGTCAGGCCATTTCGGGCAGCGGATCAGGCCACCCGGCCACCCGGGTGGCCGGCCGTCCAGGTGGCCGGCCGTCCGGTCGTCCAGCCGTCCGGTCGGTTCAGAGGCGGCGGCGGAAGACGTCCGCGTTCTGGTTGTCGTCGCCCGGGACGAGGTTGCCGTCGTCGGCGGTGAACAGCAGCGTCGTGCCGAAGGCGTCGACCCTCGGGAAGTACGACGAGGCGGTGCTCTGCGCGTCGTCCCGGGTGAGGGAGACGCGGTCGGTGCGCCCGGTCCACGGGCTGTAGCGGAAGATGTCGGTCTGCTCGTTGGTGTCGCCGAGGACCAGGTCGTCGGCGTCGGAGGCGAAGAAGACCTCGTCCGTCAGGGACATCGCGGCGTCGAAGGAGGAGTTGATGTTGGTGGTGCCGGGCAGCGGGTTGCTGACCTTGGTGACCTTGCCGGTGGCCAGCTCGTGCAGGAAGACGTCCGAGTGCCGGCCGTGCGAGCCCGGACGGCCACCCGGCTGGAAGAGGTCGTAGACGACGTACCGGCCGGACGGGCTGATCTGCCCGTCGGAACCGCCGCCCTGCAGCTCCCCGGTCTCGTCGAGGCTCGCGCCGGTGATCTTGCCGGTGCGGGAGTCCCACACGTAGTCCGGGTAGGCGCGCAGCCCGGCCAGCCGGGGGCTCGTCCCGGCGGCGGTGGTGCGGGGTGCCCCGGGCTCGTCGGCGGTGTCGGCCGCCGCGGCCTTGGCGGCGGGCGGGGTCTCGGCCGCCGGGAGCAGGTTGCCGGCCCGGGAGTTGAACTCGATGCGGCTGCCGTCCGCGCTGATCGTCGGGCTGTAGGAGCTGTTGTCGGCCGGGCTGCCGTCGGCCCCGGTGGAGACCACCCGGGTGGTGTGGGTCCAGCGGTCGGTGACGAAGATGTTGAACTTGCCCCCGCGGACGCCGGGGGCGAGGTCGGAGCGGTCGGAGGAGTAGGTCACGTAGCGCCCGTCCCAGCTGATCGCCGGGTTGTAGGCGGTGCGCCGGCTCTGGTCGTCGCCCACGCCGGAGCTGCCGTCGGCGGCGGTGACCAGCTCGGTGCGGCCGGTCCACAGGTCCCGGACGTAGATGTCGTTGGCGTGCTTCGGCAGGGCGGGCAGCAGGTTGGTCGCGGCGGTGCCGAACACCACGTACCGGCCGTCCCCGCTGATCGCCGCATCGCCGGTGCCCGCGTTCAGCGAAGCGCCGTCGTCGGCGACACTGACCCGCTGGAGGTGCCCGTTGCGCAGGTCGCAGAGGTAGACGTCGCCCCCGGCGCCGGCACCGCCGGGCAGCAGGTTCGTCGCCGAGGACGAGAACAGGGCCAGACGGCCGTCGCCGCTCAGGCCGAGCGCGAAGGACTCGCGGTCGAGCCCCTCGCCCTTGGGCCCGTCGCTGACCCGGGCGGTGTCGCCCTTGGGCGGCCGGGCCTCGGCGGCGGGCGTCACGGCGCCGACCGCGGTGACGGCGGCCAGGACGCAGGCCGTACGGGCCAGTCGGCGGCGGGTGCGTGCGGTGGTCATCGATCATCCTCCCCAGATGACGGTGTCCGGGCCCGCTCGACCCCCGCGGCCCGGTCGGTCACGAGCCAAGCGCCGTCCGGCCCGACGGTCAACGAAGGGGAGCGATCCCGACCGGAAATACGTCACGGGTGGTAGCTCCGTCCGAAGGCTCGGCCGCGCCGGCTCGGCCGCGTCCCGGCCCGCTCCGTGCCGCCTGCCGGGCCCGCGTCCGCGCGGTCCCGCTCCGTGCCGCCTGCCGGGCCCGCGTCCGCGCGGTCCCGCTCCGTGCCGCCTGCCGGGCCCGCGTCCACGCGGTCCCGCCCGCTCGGTCCGGTTCGCTCCGCCGCGCTGGCAGAATTGGCCTGTGATCGACGCACGACGGCTGCGGACCCTGCGGGCCGTGGCGGACCACCGCACCGTGACCGCCGCGGCGGCCGCCCTCTACCTGACCCCCTCCGCGGTCTCCCAGCAGCTCGCCGCCCTGGAACAGGAGACCGGGCACCACCTGCTCGCCCGCGAGGGCCGGGGCGTGCGGCTGACCGCCGCCGGGGAGATCCTGCTCGGCCACGCCGACGTCGTGCTCGCCCAACTGGAACGTGCCGAGGCCGACCTCGCCGCCTACAGCGCGGGCGTCTCCGGCGAGGTCACCGTCGCCTCCTTCGCCACCGGCATCGGGCTGGTGCTCGCCCCCGCCATCGGCCTGCTCGGCGAGCGCGCGCCGGGAGTGCGGCTCAAGGTGCTGGACGCCGAGGGCGACGCCAGCCTGCCGATGGTCCTGGACGGCCGGGCCGACCTCGCGGTGGCCGTCGAGTACCGCGGCGCCCCGCGCGCCGACGACGCCCGGCTGACCAGGGTGCCGCTGTACGCCGAGCCCTTCGAGGCCGTCCTGCCGCTCGGCCACCCCCTCGCCGGAGAGGCTGGCCCGCTCGACGTCGCCGCCCTGGCCGACGAGCCCTGGATCGGCCCCTACCCGGGCAACCCCTGCCACGACGTGGTGCTGCTGGCCTGTGAACACGCCGGGTTCCAGCCCCGGCTGCTGCACTCCTCCGACGACTTCCGCGCCGTCGTGGCGCTCGCCTCGGCGGGCGCCGGGGTCGCCCTGGTGCCGCGCTCGGCGCTGCGCGGCGTCGACCTCGGGCAGGTGGCCGTCCGCCCGGTGGACAGCGAGCTCGCCACCCGTCGGGTGTTCGCGGCCGTGCGGGCCGGTGCCGACGGGCACCCGCTGATCCGGCCGGTCCTCGACGCCCTCGCCGAGGCGGCGGCCGCGAGCGCGTAGCGCGCGGCGGGGTTCTGCCACGGGCGTTCGGAAACGGGCGTCAGGAAACGGTTGTGCGGCTGCCCGGCGTCCCGGGTCGGGCGGCCGCGCCGTGTGCAGGTGGCGTGGCGTCCCGGCCAGGGCGGCCGTGCAGCCGCAGGTCCATGGGGGCGGTCGGGCGTCCGACCGCCGGGGTCACCCGGTCGTGAGGGTGATCAGGCGGACGGCGGGGGCGGAGACCACCTGCACCGTCGCGGTGCCGGGCAGTCGCAGCTTGGCGAAGCCGCCCTGGAAGGCCACCAGCGCCCGGGGCACCGAGGAGACCGCCTCGCCGCCCGCCGTCACCACCGTGTAGCCGGCGACCAGTTCGACGGCGGCCTCGGCCCAGTCCTCGTTCATGCGTCCCCCCGCTGTACGACTGTCCCCTGAAACGGTACCGATCGGTTCCGTTCCGACGCGAAAACGGTACCGATCGGTGCCGTTTGGCGTCAAGGGCGGTTAGGATCGGTCCCATGGCAGTCAACGCACGGGCGCGCCTGCTGAGCACGGCCGAGTCCCTCTTCTACGCGAACGGCATCCACGCGGTCGGCGTCGAGCGCATCCTCTCCGAATCCGGCGTGGGCCGGGCCTCCTTCTACCGGCACTTCACCGGCAAGGAAGCCCTGGTCACCGCCGTCCTCGAAGGCCGGGACGCACGCTGGCGCGCCTGGCTCTCCGAACGCGTCGCCGCCCACGGCGGCCACCCCCTGCACGTCTTCGACGCCCTGGCCGAACGATTCGCCGCACAGGACTACCGCGGCTGCGTCGCCATCAACACGATGACCGAAATCGCCGACCGCACCAGCCCGGCCCGCGAGATGGCGGCCCTGCACAAACGGCGCGTCATCGAACTCGTCGAACAGCTCATGCGCGCCGCCGACATCCCCGAACCCTCCTGCCGTGCACGGCAGTTCGCCCTGCTGATGGACGGAGCCATCGTCACCGCCCTACGCGAGGGCACCCCGGACGCCGCCTGGCGCGCCCGCAGCATCGCCGAATCCCTCCTGGCCACCTGAGCCGGCAGGGCGCCGGCCGCACGGGGCGGGAACCGACGATCGCCCGCACCCTCAGCACCGGACCGACCCGGATCGGCGAGGCCCACCGGATCACCCCCGAGGACCGGTTCACCAACCTCGGCACGCCGACCGCGAGCCGCAACCGGGCCAACCACCGTGCACGCCGCCACCGCCCCAGGCCGTCGGTGTCGACTGGTGCCGGCCACTCGACGGAGGGACCGTGCGGTGGCCGGCCGCGCCGGCGATGGTGCGTGCCGGCGACGGGTTGGTGGGGCGTGGGAGCCAGTGAATAGGGTGGGGGCGACACTGCCGACACGCGTGTGTGGAGAATCCGATGAGTTCGTCCTCTGTTTCCGACAGCCTCCTCCCGGTCGGGGTCATCGGCCTCGGTGACATCGCGCAGAAGGCGTATCTGCCGGTGCTCACCGCGCTGCCCGGGCTCGACCTGCGGTTGATGACCCGGGACGCGGCCAAGCTGGACCGCATCGGTGATGCTCACCGGATCGCGCCGGAGCACCGGTTCACCGATCTCGGTGCGCTGGTCGGGAGTGGGATCCGGGCGGCGTTCGTGCATGCCGCGACGAGTCAGCACGTGCCGATCGTGGAGCAGTTGCTGACGGCGGGCATCGATGTGTACGTGGACAAGCCGTTGGACTACACCGTGGACGGTGCCCGTCGGCTGGTCGATCTGGCCGACCGGACGGGCCGTTCGCTGATGGTGGGCTTCAACCGGCGTTTCGCGCCCGGCTACGTGCAGGCGAAGGAGCGTCCGCGTGACCTGATCGTGCTGCAGAAGAACCGTGAGGGTCTGCCGGAGGCTGCGCGGTCGATGGTCTTCGACGACTTCATCCACGTGGTGGATGTGCTCCGGTTCCTGGTGCCGGGGGAGGTCGAGCACGTCGATGTCCGCTCGCGGGTGCGTGACGGCCTGGTCGAGCACGTCGTGCTGACCCTCGCCGGCGAGGGGTTCACGGCGCTGGGCATCATGAACCGGCTGTCCGGTTCGACGGAGGAGGTGCTGGAGGTGTCCGGCGGCGATTCCAAGCGTGAGGTCCACAACCTCTCCGAGGTGGTCGACCACCGGGGCCAGCCGACCGTCCGGCGCCGGGGCGACTGGGTGCCGGTGGCCCGTCAGCGAGGCATCGAGCAGGCCGTCGTCACGTTCCTGGACGCCGTGCGCGCCGGCAAGACGCTCGACGCTCACGACGCGCTGCGCACGCACGAGCTGTGTGAGCTGATCGTGGAGCGCGTGGGGGGGGGCGCGGGGGGGGGGCGCCCCGCCGGGGGGGGGGGGGGGGGGGCCCCCCCCCCCCCCCCCGCCGGGGGGGGGGGGGGGGCCGCCCGGCCGCCCCCCCACCGGCGTGCTGCCGCGAGCAGTGCGTGCTCACGTTCCTGGACGCCGTGCGCACCGGCAGGACCCTCGACGCGCACGACGCCTTGCGCGGCCGCGAGCCGTGCGGGCCGGTGGCGGAGGGGCCGGGGGTTTCTGGGAGTCCGCTGGGAGCGGGCTGTGAGCAGCCTGGTCTGACCGTGAGTCAAGTCACCTGGGGGGAACCGACAGTTCACTGACGGGGTCTTGTCGGGGCTTTTTCTACGCGCGTATCTTGAGGGGCGCCGCGGGGGGCGGGTGTCCGTCCCCTGCTTCCTCTACGCGAGTAGCGCGCGCTCGAAGCGCGCCTCCGCCCGGACCGCCGTGCCACGACCGTGCCGCACGACGGAGCTAGGAGTCCTGCCCCGGTGACCACCGCCCCCGCCTCCCGCCCGCACAGAACCCTGCTGCGCGCCGCCCTGATCCCGGCCTCGCTGGCCGCCTCGCTGGTGCTCGTCCCGCTCCCGGTGGCCAACGCCGCCGGCGCGGCCACCCCCGCCCCGACCGAGGCCGGCCCGCTGCGGATCCACGACGTCCAGGGCGCCACCCGGATATCCCCGCAGGCCGGCAAGCCCGTCACCGGCGTGCCCGGCATCGTCACCGGCGTGCGTGCGTACGGCAGTTCCAAGGGCTTCTGGATCCAGGACCCGAACCCGGACGCGGACCCGGCCACCAGCGAGGGCATCTTCGTCTTCACCGGCGGCAACCCGACCGTCAAGGTCGGCGACTCCGTGCTGGTCAGCGGCAAGGTCACCGAGTACTACCCGAGCTACTCCGGCGGCTCGCAGTCCGTCACCGAGATCACTGCCCCGGCCGTCACGGTCGTCTCCTCCGGCAACCCGCTGCCCGCCCCGGTCGTCGTCGACACCCGCAACATCCCCGGCACCTACAGCCCGGCGGCCGGCGCGGACGGATCCATCGACGGCGTGACGCTGAACCCGGAGAAGTACGCCCTGGACTTCTACGAGTCCCTGGAGGGCATGCTCGTCCAGGTCAAGGACGTCCGGGTGATCCAGGCGACCGACAAGTACAACGAGCTGTGGGTCGCCGCGGACCGCCAGGACCAGCGCAGCAAGCGCGGCGGCGTCCTGTACGAGTCCTACCGCGAGCCCAACGTCGGCCGTCTGATGATCCAGCAGCAGGCCGCGGTCTCCCAGCAGCCCTTCCCGGTGGCCAACGTCGGCGACGAGCTGACCGGCACCACCACCGGCCCGCTGGACTACAACAACTTCGGCGGCTACACGCTCGTCGCCGGCACCGTGGGCACCCTGAAGGACAACCACCTCCAGCGCGAGGTCACCGCCCAGGCGACCGACCGCGAACTCACCCTCGCCACCTACAACGTGGAGAACCTGGCGCCGAACAACCCGGACGCCAAGTTCGCCGAGCTCGCCCAGGGCGTCGTCACCAACCTGCGCTCGCCCGACGTCGTCGCCCTGGAGGAGATCCAGGACAACAACGGTTCCAAGAGCGACGGCACCGTGGACGCGAGCCAGACCGTGGCCAAGTTCGTCGCCGCGATCAAGGCGGCCGGCGGCCCGGCCTACGACTGGCGCTCGATCGACCCGCAGGACGGCAAGGACGGCGGCGAGCCCGGCGGCAACATCCGCCAGGTCTTCCTGTTCAACCCGCAGCGGGTCTCCTTCACCGACATCGCGGGCGGCGACTCCACCACCGCCGTCGGCGTCACCGGCACCGGCGCCGCCACCGCGCTGACCGCCTCGCCCGGCCGGATCGCGCCGAACGACGACGCCTGGACCAACAGCCGCAAGCCGCTGGTCGGCCAGTTCGTCTTCCGCGGCCAGAAGGTCTTCGTGATCGCCAACCACTTCAACAGCAAGGGCGGCGACCAGGGCATCGACAGCCGCTTCCAGCAGCCGACCCGCAGCTCCGAGGTGCAGCGGGTCAAGCAGGCCACCGTCGAGCAGGCCTTCGTCGCGCAGCTGCTGGCCGCCGACAAGGAGGCCAGGGTCGTCTCCCTCGGCGACTTCAACGACTACCAGTTCTCGCCCGCGCTGGCCGCGCTCACCAAGGGCGGCGTGCTGCGCGACCTGGTGAACGAGCTGCCCGAGACCGAGCAGTACTCGTACGTCTACCAGGGCAACTCGCAGGTGCTGGACCACATCCTGGTCAGCCCCGAGGTCGGCTACGCCAAGTACGACGTGGTGCACATCAACTCCGAGTTCGCCCAGCAGGCGAGCGACCACGACCCGCAGGTGGTCCGCATCAAGCCGTGACGCCGGTCCGCCCCGGGGCCGACCGCGGGCCCTGACCTGGGGCTTTGACCGGGGGCCTCGGCCCGGGCCCGCGGTCAAGGCCCGGGCTCCGGCTATCCTGCCTCCGCCACCGGTGATCACCGGTGGCGGAGGCAGCGTCCTGTGACGCGCGGTGTGACGGGGGAGAGCGTGACGTACCGGATCGAGCGGATCGGCCGTGACGACTGGCAGCGGCTGCGGACGGTGCGCCTCGCCCAACTCCTCGACACGCCCATGGCGTTCGGCGAGATCCACGCCGAGGCCGGCCGCCTCGGCGAAGGCACGTGGCGGGCCCGGACGGACTGGGTCAACGAGCCCGGCAGGGTCGGCCTGGTCGCGGTGGACGCCGACGGGGAGTGGGTCGCCACCATGCTGTCCGTCCCGAGCAAGGACCACGCCGACGCCGTCGAGCTGATCGGCGTCTGGGTGGACCCGGAGCACCGCGGCCGCGAACGCGGCGTCGCGGACGCCATGCTGGACGCGGTCCTCGCCTGGGCCCGCGGTCAGGGCGCCGCGCGGATGCTGCTCGGGGTCCACGAGGCGAACCCCCGCGCAGCCGCCTTCTACCTGCGGCGCGGGTTCGCGTACACCGGGGGCGAGACGCCGTACGTGCTGGACACCTCGGCGCGGATCCTGGAGATGGCCCTCCCCCTGGGGTGACGCCCCCTGTGGGAGGGCTCCCGAGGGGGAGGGCCCGGGGCGCCCGGTGCTCGGTGACCCGCGCCCGGCGATCGGTGACCCGCGCCCGGCGCCCGGCGACCGGTGACCGGCCGGAGCGGCGGGGCTCAGCCGCCGACGTACTCCGCCAGGGCCTCGCCCGTCGGCGTGGAGCGGGCCGCGATCAGCTCGGCCGGGGTGCCCTCGAAGACCACCCGCCCGCCGTCGTGACCGGCGCCCGGGCCCAGGTCGATGATCCAGTCGGCGTGCGCCATGACCGCCGGGTGGTGCTCGATCACGATGACGGACTTGCCGGACTCGACCAGCCGGTCCAGCAGCCCGAGCAGCTGCTCGACGTCGGCCAGGTGCAGGCCGGTGGTCGGCTCGTCGAGGACGTAGACGCCGCCCTTGTCCGCCATGTGGGTGGCCAGCTTGAGCCGCTGCCGCTCGCCGCCGGAGAGCGTGGTGAGCGGCTGACCGAGGCTGATGTAGCCGAGGCCGACGTCCGCCAGCCGCTCCAGGATCCGGTGGGCGGCGGGCAGCCGGGCCTCGCCCTCGCCGAAGAACTCCTGGGCCTCGGTCACCGGCATCGCCAGCACCTCGGCGATGTCCCGGCCGCCGAGACGGTACTCCAGCACGGCGGGCTGGTAGCGCTTGCCCTCGCAGTCCTCGCAGGTGGTGGCCACCCCGGCCATCATCGCCAGGTCGGTGTAGACCACCCCGGCGCCGTTGCAGGTCGGGCAGGCGCCCTCGGAGTTGGCGCTGAACAGGGCCGGCTTGACGCCGTTGGCCTTGGCGAAGGCCTTGCGGACCGGTTCCAGCAGTCCGGTGTAGGTGGCCGGGTTGCTGCGGCGCGAGCCGCGGATCGCGCCCTGGTCGACCGAGACCACGCCCTCGTGGACGGGGATCGAGCCGTGGATCAGCGAGCTCTTTCCGGAGCCGGCGACCCCGGTCACCACGGTGAGCACCCCGAGCGGGACGTCCACGTCCACGTCCCGCAGGTTGTGGGCGTCCGCGCCCCGGATCTCCAGCTGCCCGGTGGGCTTGCGCACGCTCTCCCGCAGCGGCGCCCGGTCCGCCAGGTGCCGGCCGGTGACCGTGCCGCTGCCCCGCAGCCCGTCCACGCCGCCCTCGTAGCAGACCGAGCCGCCCGCCGCACCGGCGCCGGGACCGAGGTCGACCACGTGGTCCGCGATCGCGATGGTCTGCGGCTTGTGCTCGACCACCAGCACGGTGTTGCCCTTGTCGCGCAGGCGCAGCAGCAGCTTGTTCATCCGGTCGATGTCGTGCGGGTGCAGGCCGGTGGTGGGCTCGTCGAAGACGTACGTGGTGTCGGTGAGTGAGGAGCCGAGGTGACGGATCATCTTGACCCGTTGTGCCTCGCCGCCGGAGAGCGTGCCGGACGGGCGGTCCAGCGAGAGGTAGCCGAGGCCGATCTCCACGAAGGAGTCGAGGGTCTCCCGCAGGGTGGTGAGCAGCGGTGTCACCGAGGGCTCGTCGAGTCCGCGGACCCACGCGGCGAGGTCGCTGATCTGCATCGCGCAGGCGTCGGCGATGCTGGTCCCGGCGATCCTGGAGGAGCGGGCGGCCTCGCTGAGCCGGGTGCCGCCGCAGTCGGGGCAGGCGGTGAAGGTGACGGCACGCTCGACGAAGGCGCGGATGTGCGGCTGCAGCGCGTCCTTGTCCTTGGAGAGCATCGACTTCTGGATCTTGGGGATCAGGCCCTCGTAGGTGAGGTTGACGCCGTTGACCTTGACCTTGGTCGGCTCCCGGTACAGGAAGTCCTGCAGTTCCTTCCTGGTGTACTCGCGGATCGGCTTGTCCGGGTCGAGGAAGCCCGAGTTGGCGTAGATGCCGACCGTCCACCAGCTGTCGGTCTTCCAGCCGGGGATGGTGATCGCGCCCTCGGCGATCGACTTGCCGTCGTCGTACAGCTGGGTGAGGTCGATGTCGGAGACACTGCCCCGGCCCTCGCAGCGCGGGCACATGCCGCCGGTGATGCTGAAGCTGCGCCGCTCCTTGACGGTCTTGCCGGCGCGCTCGACGGTCACCGCGCCCGCCCCGCTGATCGAGGGCACGTTGAAGGAGAAGGCCTTCGGCGAACCGATGTGCGGCGTGCCGAGGCGGCTGAACAGGATGCGCAGCATTGCGTTGGCGTCGGTGGCGGTGCCGACGGTGGAGCGCGGGTCGGCGCCCATCCGCTGCTGGTCGACGATGATCGCGGTGGTCAGGCCCTCCAGGACGTCCACCTCGGGGCGGGCCAGCGTGGGCATGAAGCCCTGGACGAAGGCGCTGTAGGTCTCGTTGATCAGCCGCTGGGACTCGGCGGCGATGGTGTCGAAGACCAGTGAACTCTTGCCCGAACCGGACACGCCGGTGAACACCGTCAGCCGGCGCTTGGGGATGTCGACGCTGACGTCCTTGAGGTTGTTCTCGCGCGCGCCGTGGACGCGGATCAGGTCGTGGGTGTCGGCGGCGTGCGGCGCGGGGTGCGCGTCCGTCCTCTTGGGCATGGTCGTCGTCTCTCCCTGTCGATCGGGCGGGCCCGACCCCGCGGTCACGGTCGGCGGTGAACCCCCTCGATCCAACCAGAATCGAGGGGGTCCGGTCCGGTCCGGCCGGTGCCGTGGGGTCGGGCCCGTCGGGTGCGGGTGCCGGGGGGTTTCCGTGTTCGGCCACCGGGGCGGCCTACGGCTGCCCGGCCGGCCTGGCGGCTGGTTCAGCGCACCTCGTTGAAGCGGATCAGGTTGCCCGCCGGGTCGCGGAACGCGCAGTCACGCGCACCCCACTGCTGCTCGGCCGGCTCCTGCACCAGCTCGGCGCCGCCGGACTTCAGCCGGTCGAAGACGCCGTCCAGGTCCGCGGTCCCGAGGACGAGCCGGGCGTAGGTGCCCTTCGCCATCATCTCGGTGATGGTCCGCTGCTCCTCCTCGGTGATGCCCGGGTCGATCGCCGGCGGCTCCAGCACCAGCGAGACGCCCGGCTGGTCGGCGGGACCGACGGTGATCCAGCGCATCGCGCCGCCGCCGACGTCCTTGCGGACCTCGAAGCCGAGCAGGTCGCGGTAGAAGGCGAGGGAGGCCTCGGGGTCGGTGTGCGGGAGGAAGGTCCAGTGAATGGTGATGTCGCTCATGACCGCAACGCTAGGCGGGGGCCCGGGCCGGGGGCTTCTCGAAAACTGATCGGTCCGCCCCGCCCGGTACCCGTCCGTCCGGTCCCTGTCCGTCCGGTCCCCGCCCTGCCCGGTCCGTCCCGCCCGGTCCCCGACGCATCGGGCTCCGGGAACCTCCTCCTAGCAGTCGGGGATGGTGGTGCCGTCGTTGTCCTTGGCGGTGTCGTTGCCCCAGTGGGAGAGGTTGTAGGCGGAGACCCATTGGCCGGCGGGGCCGCTGTCGGGGTCGGTCTTCAGCCACCAGTGGTTGTATGCGGTGCCGTTCGACACCTCGCGACCCCAGGCCTTGCAGTAGACGTAGTTGGTGCCCTGCTTCAGGGTTCCGGTGGCGGTGGTGGAGTTCGGCGAGGCGTAGACGGCGGCGGCGGCGAAGGTGTCCACCCAGTACGTGCCGCCGCCCGACGGCGGCTGGGGTGGCGTCGGGGTGGAGTTGCCGGGGCCGTACAGCCGGATCGCGCCGTAGTAGTCGCCGTGCGAGGCGAGCGCGGCCACTTGGACGTAGCCGCCGGAGTAGGGCGCCTCGACGATCCAGCCCTGCCCGAGGTACATCGCCACGTGGTGGATGGTCGGGGCGGTGGCGCCGAAGAACACCAGGTCGCCGGGGAGCAGCGGCGCGGTCCCGTCCGCCCGGTAGGAGCGGGCGACGGCCCGGGAGGACGGCCACTGGGTCCGCGTGGTGCCGTTGACGACGTCCTCGCCGACCGCCAGGTCGTAGGCGTAACGGACCATGCCCGAGCAGTCCAGGCCCCGGACGTGGCAGTCGTCCGGGGCGCCGTTGGAGGCGTCGCAGAGCCCGTACGTCGGACCGGGCTGCGCCCCGTGCCCGCCGCCCCACGAGTACGGCGTGCCGATCAGCCCGCAGGCGGACCGGACGGCCGCGGTCGCCTGTGGCGCCGCCCCGGTGGACAGCACCCCGCAGGCGGGCGCGGCCCGGGCCTCCCCGGCCCCGGCGAAGAACACGCCGACCGACACCAACAGCGACAGCAAGGCCGCCCACCGCAGCGGAGCGACCGGCCACCGGCACACAGGACCCATGCGCGTCGTCATGACCGCGGATCCTTCCGTCGCAGCTGACCACCGGTCAATGGCCGTGCCTCACCTGCCGTCCGTGCCCGACCGGTTGCCGGTCTTCTCCCGCTCCGGCGCGGCAACCGGCAACCCGAGACAGTCCGTTGACGGTCGCCGTAGGGGCGGGTGCGGCGGTGGGTGCGGCGTACGGGACGGCCCCGGTGTCCGCATCAGGTCGGACCTGGGGAACACCGGGGCCGCGCACGGCTGCTGTTGTCGCCGGGTCAGCAGTACATGTCCGAACCGTTGGTCTGGGCCCCGCTCCCCGAGAAGTTCCACTTCGGGGTGAACCCGATCGAGCAGCCGTTGAACTGGACCTGGCCCATGTAGTTGCGGTCGCCGCTGGGGTAGGAGTAGATCGAGAGCATGCCCGAGTCCCACCAGGCGGTCCCGTCGAAGACGACCGTCGGACTGGACGGGCCGGAGGCGTGGGAGCCGCCGCCGCTGAGGTAGCTGTAGTTGTAGACGTCGATCTGACCCTGCTTGCGGGTCCAGTTCGTGTTGGTGATGTGGGCCTCGGTGTAGGCCTGGGCGGTGCACGAGTTCCACGCGAGGTAGAAGCCGCCCACCGTGTGGCCCCCGCTCCAGATGGAGTGGCCCGGGCCGAGCTGGGACAGCCCGCACGCGTGCGCGGCGGTCGCGGGGCCCGCCACGGCGAAGGTCAGGCCGCCCGTGGCGACGGCGAGCGCGGTGGCGCCGGCGCGGATCCGGGTGCGGAGCTTCATGGATGTCCCCCCGTGGGTGTCGAAGGATTCTCGCCGGAACAGTGCCACAGGGGTGGGGCCCGGTCCAGATATCACGTTCTCCGGTATGTCAAAATTCCGGCAAACCCCGCGGGCATTCGGCCGTCGAGGCGGGTTTGTCGTCCGAATTCCCCATTCCGTCGGATCGGGTCGGCGTTGCCGGATTACTGCGGATTTCGCGGACGCAGGCCGTTGAATCCGCAACGGGCGAATGCTGCGGAATCAATCTGTCCGGAATTGACATCCGGAGCCGCAACAGCCTGCTCCGGTCGGCTCCGCAGGTCCGGGGAGGGCGCCACGACAGGCCGCAGTGATCCTTCGTCCGCCCAAGTGGTCGTACGGAATCCGGATAATGCTCGGCGGACCTTTGGGGTCGGGTGAAAGAGGCGTCGAACGTCCGGTGGGGCCGATGTCCGCGCGACCGGTCCGCGCCGTTCGGGATCATCGGCGATCGGCCGTCGTGAGAATCGATCGATCGATCGCCGAGTCGGATGCGGGTATTCCGGCACCGCTGATCGGGTCGAATCCTCGTGGTTGTCGTCGCGTCGGGTGCGCGACCGGGATCGGCTTTTCGGGCGTTGTGGCCCGGAGGGGCGTCATGACCTGCCGGGGCGTCGTGACCCGCCGGCGACCGGGCGGGCCGAGGCCTCGCGCCGGCCGTCGCCGGCTCGGGCTGCGCCTCGGAGTGCCCGGTGCGGGTGGTGGAGGCGTACGTGGCGTGCCCGGTGGGGGTCGTGACGGAAAACAAGCAGGCATGATTGCTTTTTTCTACCGGCGGTGCCACGCTGCTGCCCGACGGCGCTCGTGTGGGAGCGTCGCCAACTCACCGGCAGGGGAGGCGCTTTGGTGCGCGAGCGCGCGGTACTGCGGATCGGGAACGCCTCGGGGTTCTACGGGGACCGGTTCGCCGCGGTGCGGGAGATGCTGACCGGCGGGCCGCTGGACGTGCTCACCGGGGACTACCTGGCCGAACTGACCATGCTCATCCTGGCGCGGGACCGGATCAAGGACCCGTCGCGCGGGTACGCCCGGACCTTCCTACGGCAGATGGAGGAGTGCCTCGGCCTGGCGCGTGAGCGCGGGGTGGCGATTGTGGTGAACGCGGGCGGTCTCAACCCGGCGCGGCTGGCGGAGGAACTGCGCGGGCTGGCACGGCGGTTGGGTGTCGAGGCGGCGGTGGCGCACGTCGAGGGGGACGATCTGCTGCCCCGTCGGGCGGAACTCGGCTTGCCGGAAGGGCTGTTGGCGGCCAACGCCTATCTCGGCGGGTTCGGCATCGCGGCCTGTCTGCGGGCGGGCGCCGACGTGGTGGTCACCGGGCGGGTGACGGACGCGGCGTTGGTCGTCGGGCCGGGGATCGCGCACTTCGGCTGGGATCCGACGGAGTCGGACGCGCTGGCCGGGGCGGTGGTCGCCGGGCACGTGCTGGAGTGCGGGGCGCAGGCGACCGGCGGCAACTACGCGTTCTTCCGCGAGCACGACGTGACCCGTCCCGGCTTCCCGATCGCCGAACTCCACGCCGACGGTTCCAGCGTGATCACCAAGCATCCGGGCACCGGCGGCGCCGTCACCATCGGCACCGTCACCGCCCAACTCCTGTACGAGACCGGCGGATCGCATTACCTGGGCCCCGACGTGACGGCCCGGCTGGACACCGTCCGGCTCACCGAGGAAGGGCCGGACCGGGTCCGGATCGACGGGGTCCGGGGAGAGGCGCCGCCGGCCACGCTGAAGGTCGGACTCAATGCGCTCGGCGGCCACCACAACGAGGTGGTGTTCGTCCTCACCGGCCTGGACATCGAGGCCAAGGCCGCGCTGGTGCAACGGCAGTTCGCCGAGGCCCTGCCGCCCGAGGCGCGCCCGGCCGAGCTGCGCTGGACGCTCGCCCGGACGGACCATCAGGATGCTCCGACCGAGGAGGCCGCCTCCGCCCTCCTGCGGCTGACCGCCCGCGACCCGGACCCGGCCAAAGTCGGGCGTGAACTGGGCAAGGCCGCCGTCGAGTTGGGATTGGCCGGGTATCCAGGCTTCCATCTGACGGCCCCACCCGGGCCGGGTGCGCCGTACGGGGTCTTCACCGCCTCGTACGTCGACGCCAAGGTGGTGGAGCACACCGCCGTGCTGCCGGACGGCCGCCGGATCGCCGTCCCGCCCGCGCCGCTCACCGGCCGGTCCGCCGATGTCGAGCAGCAGGCGCCGGAGCCGCTGCCGCCCGGCCCCACCCGGCGGGTGCCGCTGGGCCTGGTGGCCGGTGCCCGCAGCGGTGACAAGGGCGGCGACGCCAACCTGGGCGTCTGGGCGCGCACCGAGGACGGCTGGCGTTGGCTGGTGCACGCCCTCACCGTGGACCGGATCAGGGAACTCCTGCCGGAGACCGCCGAGTTGGCCGTCACCCGGCACCTCTTCCCGAACCTGCGCGCGGTCAACTTCGTGCTCACCGGCCTGCTCGGGGAGGGCGTCGCCGCCCGGCACCGCTTCGACCCGCAGGCCAAGGCCCTCGGCGAGTGGCTGCGTTCGCGCCGGCTGGACGTCCCGACGGTGTTGCTCGACCGTCCGGAGCCTGCGCCGCTCGACCGTCCGGAGTCCGCGCCGCTCGACCGTCCGGGGGCTGCGCCGCCGGACGCCCCGAACCCGCTCCCCGACAGCCCGGAGAGGCCGCTGTGACCGTCCTTCCCACCCGCGTCGACCCGGCCGGGCCCGAGTACGCCGAGCACCGCGCGGCGATGCTCGCCAAGCTGGCCGACCTGGACGCCGAGCACGCCAAGGCGCTGGCCGGCGGCGGCCCCAGGTACCTGGAACGCCACCGGGGCCGCGGCAAGCTGCCGGCCCGCGAGCGGATCGAGCTGCTGATCGACCAGGACTCGCCGTTCCTGGAGCTGTCGCCGCTGGCCGCCTGGGGCAGCGACTACCCGGTCGGCGCGGCGCTGGTCACCGGCATCGGGGTGATCGAGGGCGTGGAGTGCGTGATCACCGCCAACGACCCGACGGTGCGCGGCGGTGCCAGCAATCCGTGGACGCTGCGCAAGGCGCTGCGGGCCAACGAGATCGCGCTGCACAACCGTCTGCCGCTGGTGAACCTGGTCGAGTCCGGCGGCGCGGACCTGCCCAGCCAGAAGGAGATCTTCATCCCCGGCGGCGCCCTGTTCCGCGACCTCACCCGGCTGTCCGCCGCCGGGATCCCGACGGTGGCCGTGGTGTTCGGCAACTCGACGGCCGGTGGCGCCTACGTCCCCGGCATGTCGGACCACACCGTGCTGGTGAAGGAGCGCGCCAAGGTGTTCCTCGGCGGTCCGCCGCTGGTGAAGATGGCGACCGGGGAGGAGGCCGACGACGAGTCGCTGGGCGGCGCCGAGATGCACGCCCGCACCTCCGGCCTGGCCGACCACGTCGCGGTGGACGAGGCGGACGCGCTGCGGCTGGCCCGCCGGATCGTCGCCCGGCTCGACCACCGCAAGCCGGGGCCGGGCCCCGATCCGCTCGCCGAGCCGCCGCGGTTCGACGAGGAGGAGCTGCTGGGCATCGTCCCCGGTGACCTCAAGGTGCCCTTCGACCCGCGCGAGGTGATCGCCCGGCTGGTCGACGGCTCCGACTTCGACGAGTTCAAGCCGCTCTACGGCGCGAGCCTGGCCACCGGCTGGGCCCGTCTGCACGGCTACCCGGTCGGCATCCTGGCCAACGCCCAGGGCGTGCTGTTCAGCGCCGAGTCCCAGAAGGCCGCCCAGTTCATCCAGTTGGCGAACCAGCGGAACACCCCGCTGCTGTTCCTGCACAACACGACCGGCTACATGGTCGGCAAGGACTACGAGCAGGGCGGCATCATCAAGCACGGCGCGATGATGATCAACGCCGTCGCCAACTCCACCGTCCCGCACCTGTCCGTCCTGATGGGCGCCTCCTACGGCGCCGGCCACTACGGCATGTGCGGCCGGGCGTACGAGCCGCGCTTCCTGTTCTCGTGGCCGAGCGCCAAGTCCGCGGTGATGGGCCCGCAGCAGCTCGCCGGGGTGCTTTCGATCGTCGCCCGGCAGTCGGCGGCGGCGAAGGGCACGCCGTACGACGAGGACGCGGACGCGGCGATCCGGGCGATGGTCGAGCAGCAGATCGAGGCCGAGTCGCTGCCGGTGTTCCTGTCCGGCCGCCTCTACGACGACGGTGTGATCGATCCGCGCGACACCCGCACGGTGCTCGGCCTGTGCCTGTCCGCGATCCACAACGCGCCGGTCGAGGGCACGCGCGGCTACGGCGTCTTCCGAATGTGAGCGAGCCCCTGTGACGGAGCCACGAATGACTTCCACGACATCGATCGGCACCCTGCTGGTCGCCAACCGGGGCGAGATCGCCCGCCGGGTCTTCCGCACCTGCCGGGAGCTCGGCATCGCGACCACCGCCGTCCACTCCGACCCGGACGCCGACGCCCCGCACGTGCGCGAGGCCGACGCGGCCGTCCGGCTGCCCGGCGCCACGCCCGCCGACACCTACCTGCGGGCCGATCTGATCGTCCGCGCCGCGCTGGCGGCCGGAGCCGACGCCGTCCACCCGGGCTACGGATTCCTCTCCGAGGACGCCGGGTTCGCGCAGGCCGTCCTGGACGCGGGCCTGGTCTGGGTCGGGCCGCCGCCGGCCGCGATCGCCGCGATGGGCTCCAAGACGGCCGCCAAGCGGCTGATGGCCGCCGCCGGGGTGCCCGTCCTCGACGCGCTCGCCGAACCGACCGAGGCCGACCTGCCGGTCCTGGTGAAGGCCGCGGCGGGCGGTGGCGGCCGCGGCATGCGGGTGGTGCGCAGCCTCGCGGACCTGCCCGGCGAGCTGGCGGCCGCCCGCGCGGAGGCCGCCAAGGCCTTCGGCTCGGACGAGGTGTTCTGCGAGCGCTACCTGCCGACCGGGCGGCACGTCGAGGTCCAGTTGCTGGCCGACGCGCACGGCACGGTCCACGCGGTCGGCGACCGTGACTGCTCGCTGCAGCGGCGGCACCAGAAGGTGATCGAGGAGGCGCCCGCCCCCGGCCTGCCGGAGGAGGTCCGGGCCGCGTTGCACGCGGCCGCGGTGAACGCCGCCCGGGCGATCGGCTACGTCGGCGCCGGCACCGCGGAGTTCCTGCTCGCCGAGGACGGCCGGTTCTGGTTCCTGGAGATGAACACCCGGCTGCAGGTCGAGCACCCGGTCACCGAGGCGGTCACCGGGCTGGACCTGGTGGCCCTTCAGATCGCCGTCGCAGAAGGGGAGGAGCTGCCCCGGGAGGCCCCCGTCAGCCGCGGCCACGCGATCGAGGCGCGGCTGTACGCCGAGGACCCGGCCAAGGACTGGCAGCCCGCCACCGGCACCCTGCACCGGCTCGAACTCACCGTGCCGTACCGAGAGTTCACCGGAACCGGCGGGCGGACCGAGTCCGGGGTCCGGCTGGACTCCGGGGTCGAGTCCGGCAGTGAGGTCACCCCGCACTACGACGCGATGCTCGCCAAGGTGATCGCCTGGGCGCCGACCCGTGCGGCGGCCGCCCGCCGGCTGGCCGACGCGCTGGCCCGGGCCCGGATCCACGGGCCCGCCACCAACCGGGAGTCGCTGGTCCGCGCGCTGCGCCACCCGGCGTTCCTGGGCGGGCGGCTGCACACCGGGTTCCTGGCCGAGCACGTCGCCGACCTGACCGCCCCGGACGGCAAGGGCGCCGAGCGCGCCGCGCTGGCGGCGGCCCTCGCCGACGCCGCGGCCCGGCGCACCGCGTTCCCCTCCGGCTGGCGCAACCTGCCCGCGCAGCCGCAGCTCAAGCGCTACCGGGCGGACGACGGAGCCGAGTTCGAGGTCCGCTACCGTTTCACCCGGGCCGGTCTGCAGGCCGAGGACCACCCGGACGTCGAGCTGGTCGAGGCCACCGCGGACCGGGTCGTGCTGCGCGAGGGCGAGCTGCGGCGCACCTACCTGGTCGCCCGCCACGGTGACCGGGTGCACGTCGACACCCCGGCCGGCGGCGCCGCGCTCACCGCCCTGCCGCGCTTCCCGGACCCCACCGTCCGCACCGACCCCGGCGCCCTGCTCGCCCCGATGCCCGGCACCGTCGTGCGCACCACCGCCGCCGTCGGGGACACCGTCACGGCCGGGCAGCCGCTGCTGGTGCTGGAGGCGATGAAGATGGAGCACCGGGTGACCGCCCCGGCCGACGGCGTCCTCGTGGAACTGCGCGCCACCCCGGGTCGACAGGTCGAGCTCGGTGCCCTGCTGGCCGTCGTCCAGGCCGTCGCCGCGTCCCCCGAAACGTCCCCCGGAACGTCCCCCGGAACGTCCCCCCGCACGTCCCCCCGAGAGGCCTGAGGAAGGACCCACCGCATGTCCGCCATCGGCAGTCAACTCCTGGAAACCCCCGAACGCCGGGCCCTGCGCCAGGCCGTCGGCGACCTCGGCCGCCGCTACGGCTCCGCCTACTACCTCGCCAAGGCCCGGGCCGGCGAACCCGCCGACGAGCTGTGGGCGGAGGCCGGCAAGGCCGGCTACCTCGGTGTCAACCTGCCCGCCGAGTACGGCGGCGGAGGCGGCGGCATCACCGACCTCGCCATCGTCCTGGAGGAACTCGGCACCGCCGGCTGCCCGTTGCTGCTGCTGATCGTCTCCCCGGCGATCTGCGGCACCGTGATAGCCCGCTACGGCACCGAGGAGCAGAAGCGGCAGTGGCTGCCGGGCCTGGCCGACGGCAGCCGCAGGATGGCCTTCGGCATCACCGAGCCGGACGCCGGTTCCAACTCGCACCGGATCTCCACCGTCGCCCGCCGCGACGGTGAGGACTGGCTGCTCACCGGCCGCAAGGTGTTCGTCTCCGGCATCGACCACTGCGACGCCGTCCTGTTCGTGGCCCGCACGGAGGACGCACGCACCGGCAAGCTCAAGCCCTGTCTGTTCGTCGTCCCGCGTGACACCCCCGGCTTCGAGTACCGGGCGATCCCGATGGAACTCGTCGCGCCCGAGAAGCAGTTCCAGGTCTTCCTGGACGACGTCCGGCTGCCCGCCGACGCCCTGGTCGGCGACGAGAACGCGGGCCTGCTGCAGCTCTTCGCCGGGCTCAACCCCGAGCGGATCCTCACCGCCGCGTTCTCGCTCGGCCTGGCCCGCCAGGCCCTCGGAAAGGCCGTCGAGTACGCGAAGACCCGCACCGTCTGGTCCACCCCGATCGGCGCGCACCAGGGCCTGGCCCACCCGCTGGCCCAGTGCGCGGTGGAGATCGAGCTGGCTCGGCTGATGACCCAGAAGGCGGGGCTGCTCTACGACGCGGGCGAGGACCTCGCCGCGGGGGAGGCCGCCAACATGGCCAAGTACGCCGCCGGTGAGGCCGCCGCGCGGACCGTCGACCAGGCGGTGCAGACCCTGGGGGGCAACGGCCTCACCCAGGAGTACGGGCTGGGTGCGCTGCTGGCGGCCACCCGGGTCGGCCGGGTCGCCCCGGTCAGCCGCGAGATGGTGCTCAACTACGTCGCCCAGCACACGCTCGGCCTGCCGAAGTCGTACTGAGCCGCGCCGAGCCGCAGGGGCTGCCGTGGTGACAGCGGTCACCGTGGTCAGCGCGACGAGGAGAGGTGGGCGAACACCACGGTGTCGGACTCGTACCCGGTCCTGCGGTCGAACGTCCCGCCGCAGGTGATCAGTCGCAGCTCCGCGCGGTCGGCACCTGGGCGGTGCCGGCCGGCGGCTGCCGCGTGATCGTCCGGTCGGCTCGCCGGACGATGTCGGCGCCGAACGCGTCCGGGGGGAGGGGGAGCACGCGGACCCCGGGTTCGTCGCGGGTATCGGCCACTGGAGTGGTGTCGCCGTGGATCTCGACGGTGCCGTTGTCGCCCGGTCGGCCCGGTGCGCGCGGTGCGGCGGGGGCCTGCCGTGGGTGAGCGCCAGGGCCGCGCCCGTGGCGGCGAGCAGCCGGAGGGCCGGTGGCCGGGGGGTGGAGAGCGGTTTCACGGTCGGGCGTTCCGGGGTCGGGGCCGCGACCCGGGGGCGGGCGGCCGTGGTGCAGCACCGGCCGGTCGGGCGCCCCCGGTGACAACCGTGCCACGCGAGCGCCGCCCCCGGTTCCCCACAATGGCCGAGCCCGCCCCCTGACTGTCCGTATGCTCCTGAAGGCGCCCTCGCGGGGTTTTGTTGCCGCGTCAACTTCCTTACTGGAGGCTTACCTTGGTGTTCCGCAGTGAGTTCCCGGACGTCCCCGTGGTCGACCTGCCGATCCATGACGCGGTCCTCGGCGCCGCGGCCCGGTACGGCGACCGGCCGGCCCTGATCGACGGCCTCACCGGGGAACGCGTCAGCTACGCGCAGCTCGCCGCCGCCGTCGAACGGGTCGCCGCCGCACTGGTCGCGTCAGGCGTGCGCCGGGGCGACGTCGTCGCCCTGTTCAGCCCCAACTCGACCGCCTACCCGATGGCCTTCTACGGCGCCACCCGGGCCGGCGCCACCGTGACCACCGTGTCCTCGCTGGCCACACCCGCCGAACTGGCCGGCCAGCTGCGCGACAGCCGCGCCCGCCTGCTGGTCACCGTCTCCCCGTTCCTGCCCACCGCCCGGACGGCCGCCGCCCTGCTGGCCGAGCAGGGCCACCCGCTGACCGAGATCGTCGTCCTGGACGGCGCCGACGGCCACCGCTCGCTCGCCGACCTGCTGGCCGCGCCCGGCCCCGCCCCCGAGACCGTCATCGACCCGGGCGAGGACGTCGCCGTCCTGCCGTACTCCAGCGGCACCACCGGCCTGCCCAAGGGCGTCATGCTCACCCACCGCTCGATCGCCACCAACCTCGCCCAGTGCGATGCCCTCTACCGCCCCGCCGAGGGCGAGCGGGTCCTCGCCGTCCTGCCGTTCTTCCACATCTACGGCCTCGCGGCACTGCTCAACCAGCCGCTGCGCTGCGGCGCCACCGTGGTCGTGCTGCCCCGCTTCGACCTGGAGCAGTTCTGCCGCGCCGTCGAGGAGCACCGGGTGCAGGCCCTGGTGGTGGCGCCGCCGATCGCCCTCGCCCTCGCCAAGCACCCGGCGGTGGACCGGTTCGACCTCTCCTCCGTCGAGTACCTGCTGTGCGCCGCCGCCCCGCTGGACCACGAGCTCGCCGACGCCTGCGCCCGGCGCCTGGGCCTGCCGCACCTCCTCCAGGGCTATGGCATGACCGAACTCTCCCCGGTCACCCACGTCGTCTCCCCCCGGGAGGGCGAGCCCTCGCGCGGCTCGGTCGGCCGGATGGTCCCCTCCACCGAACTGCGGGTCGCCGCCCTGGACGGCTCCGACGGGGACCTCGGCGCGGGGCAGCGCGGTGAGCTGCTGATCCGCGGCCCCCAGGTGATGAAGGGCTACCTCGGCCGCCCCTCCGAGACCGCCGCGGTGATCGACGCCGAGGGCTGGCTGCACACCGGTGACGTCGGCCACGTGGACGAGCGCGGCTACCTGCACATCGTCGACCGGGTCAAGGAACTCATCAAGTACAAGGGCTACCAGGTCGCCCCCGCCGAGCTGGAGGCCGTACTGCTCGGCCACCCGCAGATCGCCGACGCCGCCGTGATCGGCGTCCGGGACGCCGAGGGCACCGAGTGCCCCAAGGCCTTCGTGGTCCGCGTCCCCGGCAGCGGACTGACCGCCGAGGAGGTCACCGGGTACGTGGCCGGGCAGGTCGCCCCGTACAAGAAGGTCAGGGCGGTGGAGTTCGTGGACGCCGTCCCCAAGTCCGCGGCCGGCAAGATCCTCCGCCGCGAACTGCGGGCCCGCGAGGCCGGGCGCGCCGCCGTCGACTGAGCGGGTGGCCGCCGGGCGGGCGCACCGCCGCCGTCCGGACCCCGAACGCCGCCGTCCGGACCCTGAACGGCGCCGACCGGACCCTGAACGGCGCCGACCGGCGCCCGTCTGTGAGGATCGACCCGCCGCGCCACCACCGGAACAGGAGCCGCCCACCGCCATGACCAGCCACGCCGCCGCCCGCACCCCCCGGCAGGACCGCAGCCGCGCGACCAGGGCCCGGCTGCTCGCGGCGGCCGTGGACTGCCTGGCCGAACTCGGCTGGAACGGCTCCACCGTCACCGTCGTCGCCGAGCGCGCCGGCGTCTCCCGGGGCGCCGCCCAGCACCACTTCCCGACCCGCGAGGACCTGTTCACCGCAGCCGTCGAGCACGTCACCGCCGAGCGGCTGGCGGCCGTGCGCGCCCACGCGGACGAACTGCCCGTCGGCGGCCCCGACCGCACCCGCGCCGTGGTCGACATGATCGTGCGCCTCTACACCGGCCCGCTGTTCCGCGCCGCCCTGCACCTGTGGACCGCCGCCGCGACCGAGGACGCGCTGCGCGAACGGATCATCGCCCTGGAGGGGCACGTCGGCCGGGAGGCCCACCGGGCCGCCGTGGAGTTCCTGGACGCCGACGAGGGCAACCCCGGTGTGCGCGAATCGGTGCAGGCCACGCTGGACCTCGCCCGCGGGCTGGGTCTGGCCAACCTGCTCACCGACGACAGCCTCCGACGATCCGGAGTGATCCGGCAGTGGGCGGGCGTTCTTGAGAGTACGCTGCGCCCGGTACGCCCATGACGCCCGTACATCCGGAGCGGCCGGACAACCCCTGACCAAGGGGTCGCCGGGCGGCCGATGTCCGTGCAGTCTGGAGAAGAACCCCGGCCGGCACGGACCGCGAGGCCCACCCGGCCGGGCACGAGCCGAACCGGGGTGCTGCCTGATCATGCACGGACACGAGTGGGACGCGACCGACGCCGCCGACCCGGCACCGGGCGGCACATCGGTGCGTCCGGAGGGGGTACGTCCCGAAGGCCACCGGCTCGTCCCGCTCGCGACGGCCCTCCTCCAGGACGACGGCCTGATCCTGCACTGGAGCGAGGACGCCGAGGCCCTGCTCGGCTACACCAGCGAGGAGGCCGTCGGAAGCTACGCCGCGCAGCTGCTCACCGACAGCGGCGACCGCGCCGAGGTGCTGGCCCTGTTCGAGCGGATCATGGGCGGCACCGGCTGGTCCGGCGTCTTCCCCGTCCGGCACCGCGACGGCCACAAGGTCGACCTGGAGTTCCGCACCTACCCCATCGCCGGACCGACCGGCACCCTGCTGCTCCTCGCCACCGCCTCCGACACCCGCGCCCTGCACGCCGTCGAGGCCGACCTGGCGGTGCTGGACGGCATCTTCGGCCGCTCCCCGATCGGCATGGCCGTCTACGACACCGACCTGCGCTACATCCGGCTCAACGAGGCGCTCGCCCGGATGAACGGCGTACCGGTCGCCGCCCACCTCGGCCGCCGGATATCCGCCGTCCTGCCGGGCATCAACAGCGCCGAGATCGAGCAGACCATGCGGCTGGTGCTGCGCACCGGCAAGCCCGTCGTGGACGCCCGCTCGCACGGCCGGGTCCCCGGCGACCCCAGGCGGGACCGCGCCTGGTCCGCCTCCTACTTCCGGCTGGAGGACTCCACCGGCCGGGTCTTCGGCGTCTGCTCCTCGATCATCGACGTCACCGAGCGCTTCCAGGCCGAGGCCCGCGCCGCCCGGGCCCAGGAACGGCTCGCCACCATCGCCGAGGCCACCGCGCGGATCGGCACCACCCTCGACCTCCAGCGCACCGCCGAGGAACTGATCGAGGCCGTCGTCCCCCGGTTCGCCGACTTCGCCACCGTCGACCTCCTGGAACCGGTGCTGCGCGGTGCCGAGCCCACCCCGATCCCCTCCGACCGCACCGTCACCCTGCGCGCCGTCGCCGTCGGGGAGTCCTACGAGACCGGCCTCGCGAGCGCCGTCGACGTCGTCGGCGAGACCTCCGAGTACGCCCCCGACCGCAGCTACACCCAGTGCCTGCGCAGCGGCAAGCCGCTGCTGCGGGCCAGCGTGGACGAGGAGGTGCTGCGCGGACTGGTCTCCAGCGACGACCGGGTCGCCCCCGGGATGGCGGCGGGCATCCACTCGTACCTGATGGTGCCGATCACCGCCCGGGGCATGGTGCTCGGCGGCTCCGAGTTCATCCGGATGCGCAACCCCGAGCCCTTCACCGCCGCCGACGTCGCCCTCGCCGAGGAACTGGTCGCCCGGACCGCGCTGGCACTCGACAACGCCCGGCTCTACCGGCGCGAGCGGGAGACCGCCCTCACCCTGCAGCGCAGCCTGCTGCCGCAGGAGGTGCACCGCACGCTCGGCCTGGAGATCGCCTACCGCTACCTGCCCAGCAGCGTGGTCAGCGAGGTCGGCGGCGACTGGTTCGACGTGGTGCCGCTGTCCTGTGGGCGGGTCGCCCTGGTGGTCGGCGACGTGATGGGCCACGGCATCCGGGCCGCCGCCACGATGGGCCAGCTGCGCACCGTCGCCCGGACCCTGGCCACCCTCGACATGCCGCCCGAACAGGTCCTCACCCGGCTGGACGAGACGGCCTCCGGCATCGGCGAGGGCCAGTTCGCTACCTGCATCTGCGCGGTCTACGACCCGCTGGAGCGCACCGTCCAGGTCGCCTCGGCCGGGCACCTGCCGCCGGTGCGGGTCTCCCCCGACGGCACCGCCGAGATGGTCGAGGTGCCGCCCGGCGTGCCGCTGGGCGTCGGCGGGGTGGCCTTCGAGTCGATCGAGTTCACCATCCCCGAGGGCGGCACGGTCGCGCTCTACACCGACGGCCTGGTCGAGCGGCGCGGTCAGGACCTGGACGCCGGGATCGACCTGCTGGCCGGCACGCTCTCCGGGCCCGGCCGGACGCTGGAGGAGAGCTGCGACGCCGTCCTCGGGGCGCTGGTCACCGACGGCACCGAGGACGACATAGCGATGATCATGGCGCGGGTGCTGCCGCTGCCCGCCGACCGGATCGCCACCCTCCCGCTCAGCGGCGGCGGCCGGCTGCCCGGCAAGGCCCGCCGCTTCACCCGCGCCACCCTGGAGTCCTGGGGGCTGTCCGCGCTCACCGACTACGCCGAACTGCTCGTCAGCGAGCTGGTCACCAACGCCCTGCTGCACGCCGACGCCCCGCGGCGGCTGCGGCTGTTCCGCGACCGGGTGCTCACCCTGGAGGTCTCCGACGCCGGCGGCCAGACCCCGCAGCTGCGCCCGTTCGCCGAGCAGGACGAGGGCGGGCGGGGGATGTTCCTGGTCAGCGAGCTGGCCCAACGCTGGGGCAGCCGGCTCACCCGGGACGGCAAGGTCGTCTGGGCCGAGCTGGAGCTGCCGTTCGGGGCGGGGTAGCCGCCGCCGCGCGACACACGGAAACGGCCGTTCTCCTCGGGAGAACGGCCGTTCGTGTCGCGTCGTGTCCGGGCCGGTCCCGGGCGTGTCCTACCGTGTGGCCGGCCGGGTCACACCCGGACCTGCTCCGAGGAGCCGGCCGGCGCCTCCTCCGGAGCGAGCTCCGGCGCCTGCGCGCCGTCCGCCGCCGGCGTCGGCCCGGCGAGCCCGCGCAGCAGGCGCCAGGCCATCACGGACGCGCCGACCAGCAGCGCGGCGGCCAGCAGTCCGGCGGTGTTCATGCCGCCGACGAAGACCTGCTTCGCACTCGCCAGCAGCGGCTGCGCCAGCTCCGGCGACAGCCCATGCGCCGTCTCGACCGCCGCGCCCAGCGACTCACCGGCCCGGGCCGCGTCCGCCGGGTCCGTCCCGGCCGGGACGGCCAGCCCGTTGGCGTAGATCGAGCCGACCACCGAGCCGACCAGGGCGATGCCGAGCGCGGTGCCCAGCTCGTACGCCGTCTCGGAGACCGCGGAGGCGGCCCCGGCCTTGTCGGCGGGCGCGGCACCCAGCACCAGGTCGGCGCCGAGCGTGTAGACCACGCCCTCGGCCGTCCCGACCAGCAGGAAGGAGGCGGCCAGCAGCAGGTAGGTGGTGTCCTGCTCCAGCCCGCCCAGTACGCCGACGCCCAGACCCATCACCAGCAGACAGGCCGTCAGCGCCTTCCGGGCGCCGAAGCGCCGGGCCACCCGGACGGTCAGCAGACCGCCGACCACCGAGCCCGCGAAGGCCGGCAGTTCGGCCAGGCCGGCCTGGAGCGGCTGGTAGCCGCGGACCAGCTGCAGGTACTGCGAGACCACGAAGATCACGCCGGACAGGCCGACCAGGGAGATCAGCGAGGCCGACACCGCCGCGGTGAACCTCCGGTCGCGGAACAGCCGGACGTCGAGCAGCGGGGTCTCCAGCCGCAGCTGACGGCGGACGAAGGCGGTGAGCGCGGCGGCGCCGAGCACGAAGGTGACCGGCACGTCCCAGCGGACCACGCCGTGCGCGGCGGCCTCCTTGACGGCGTACACCACGCCGATCACCCCGGCCATCGACAGGACGACGCTCAGCACGTCCCAGCGGCCCGGCTTCGGGTCCTTGGACTCCGGCAGCAGCCAGGTACCGAAGCCCAGCAGCAGGAGCAGCACCGGGATGTTCAGCAGGAAGACCGAACCCCACCAGAAGTGCTCCAGCAGCACCCCGCCGACCACCGGCCCGAGCGCGGCGCCGGCGGTGGCGGCCGCGCCCCAGATACCGATCGCGGTGGCCCGCTCCCGGTCGTCCGGGAAGAGGCTGCGGATCAGTGACAGGGTGGACGGCATGATCGTCGCCCCGGCGACGCCGAGCAGCGCGCGGGCCAGGATCAGCCAGCCCGCGCTCGGCGCGTAGGCGGCCAGCAGCGAGGCCGCGCCGAAGGCCGTGGCACCGGCCAGCAGGAGCTTCTTGCGGCCGATCCGGTCGCTCAGCGCGCCCATGCTGACCAGCAGGCCGGCCAGGACGAAGGAGTAGGCGTCGCCGATCCAGAGCAGCTGGGTGCCGCTGGGGCGCAGGGTCTCGCTGATCGACGGGATGGCGAGGGAGAGGACGGTCGCGTCCAGGGCGACCACGGTGACGGCCAGGACGAGGACGGCGAGGCCGGTCCAGCGCTGGCGGGCGGTCGGGGAACTCATGGCGTATCGGTGTCCGGTCTGCAGTCGGAGGTGCTGCGGTCCGAGGTGCTGTGGGTGGTGGGGGCGGGGGAGGGGGCGCCCGGTCTGCGCAGCGCGCCGCCGAGGAAGAGCTCGGCGAGCGAGAAGGCCGCGTCGCGCGGGGCGAGCCGGCCGTCCTGGATGGCCCAGCCGACGCCGGCCACCAGGTCGAAGAAGGCCTCGCTCAGCCAGGCGGCGCTCAGCTCGATGCGGAACACGCCCTGCTGCTGACCGCGCAGGAACAGCGCGTGCAGCCGGGCGATCTGGAGCTCCCAGAGGTCGTTGATGTCGTCGACGTCGTAGAGCTGGTTCTCTCCGGCCAGGAAGGCGCAGAGCATGGCGTCCGGGACCGAGGCGTCCACCAGGCGGCGCAGTGCCGCCTCGGCGTCGCCCTCCTCGACGTCGGCGGTGTCCAGTGCGGTGGCGAACCGGCGCAGGCCGAGCAGGCCGACCTCGCGGATCAGCGCCTCGCGCCCGGGGAAGAGTCGGTGCAGGGTGGCGCGGCTGATGCCGGCGGCCCGCGCGATCTCGTCCAGGTGGGCGGTCGGGCGGCGGGAGAGCACGCCGACGGCGGCTTCGAGGACGGTGTCGCGGTCGGTGGCCATGAATCGAGTCTAGTTCATCTGAGACATGGATGTCTCATTATTAAGTTCCGAGTCTCAAATGATCCACAGGTGACGGGTGTCCGGACAGCAAAAAACCGGGGACGGTGGGTACCGTCCCCGGTCGGGGCAACCGCTGCGGCGCTGCTCGGCTCCGGTGCTGCTCGGCTCCGGCGCGCGGCTCAGCTCTGGTTGTAGAAGCCGGTCTCGTCGAGCGGGCGGTCGATCACCATGACCTCGACCTCGGCCGGGGTGAGCAGGAAGACCCGGCGGGCGATCCGCTCGATGCCGCCCCTGGTGCCGAAGATCAGCCCGGAGGCGAAGTCGACCATGCGCTTGGCCTCGGCCTCCGCCATCTCGGTGAGGTCCATGACCACCGGGGTGCTCGCCCGGATGTGCTCGCCGACCGTGCGCGCCGCCTCGAAGCCCGTCGGCCGCAGGGAGACGATCTTCGTGGGCGCGGGGACGGACGGCACCGTCTCCTGATCCACCCACTCGTCGTCGTACACCGCGGCCGGGTAGTTCCCCGAGGGCATCAGCCAGCCGTTGTGGTGCTCGTCGCGAAGTGCTCCCATGCCGCGCCTCCCTGCCTCGTCCCGTCCTGGTCCCCCGGGGTCGCGTGCCCTTTTTGACACGTCATCCACTCGTCGGAACTGTCCGAGTATCGCACTGTTCACCGGTCCCGTGCCCGCTCGCGACCCCCGTACGAGTCGTGCCGTGCCGGAAACCCGGGCGGACCCGGGCAAAGAGAGCAGACGCGGCGCGGCACCGTACGGTTGCGCGCGTAGACCATATCGGTAGCGGTCGCCGCGTAATTGACCTTCTGTCAACAATGCGGAAAAGATTTCACCCGGCGCATCACTCCCCGGTCGCGCCGTCCACCGACTCGCGCAGAAGATCGGCGTGCCCGTTGTGTCGCGCGTACTCCTCGACCATGTGGGCAAGGATCCAGCGGAGCGTCACTTCCTGCCCGTGGCGCAGCCGCTTGCCGACGGTGTCGAGCGGCAGACCGGCGGCCGCGCCGCGGGCGGCGTCGATCTCGGCGCGCCAGGTCGCGAAGTCGGCCGCGACGTCGGCGGTGTCGACGTTGTCGAAGTCGCCGTCCGGCTCGGCCTCGGTCCAGAAGTGGCCCGCGACCTCCCCGCCGAGCAGGACGCTCCGGAACCAGTACCGCTCCACCTCCGCCATGTGCCGGACCAGGCCGAGCAGCGAGAGCCCGGACGGCGGGACGGAGCGCAGGCGCAGCTGGTCGTCGGTCAGCCCCTCGCACTTGAGCGCCAGGGTGGTGCGGTGGTAGTCGAGGAAGGCGGTGAGGGTGGCGGCCTCGTCGGCGGCCATCGGTGGGTCCACCCGCGGGTTCTGTTCGGTCATGCGGGCCATCCTGGTGCCCGGCGCCGCTCGGGCGCGAACGAATTGTTCGCCGGGGCGGGCCGCTCGGAAGGACGGCGGGAGGAGGGGCGGCGATGCGGCGGTACGGGCCGGGACGGCCGGCGGGGTACTCAGACCGCCGGCGCCCGGCGACGGGCCCGGGCCGCCCGCCAGAGCCCGGCCACGCTGCCCAGGCCCAGCAGCGCGATCAGGCCCGCCGACAGCAGGAACGCCGCCGACCCGGGCTTGCCCGAGCTGGCCGCCGCCGTCACGTACACCGCCGTGGTCGGCACCGCGCCGACCGCGGTGGCGAGGACGAAGGGCAGCGCGCGGGTTCCGGAGAAGGCGGCGCCGTAGTTGACCGCCTGGAACGGCATGCCGGGCAGCAGCCGCATCACCAGCACGCTGCGGAACCCCTGCTCGGTGAAACGCCGGTCCAGGGCGCCGAGCACCTTCCCGCGCAGGTACGGGCGCAGCGCGTCCCGGCCGAGGCCGCGGCCGAGCCCGAAGGCCAGGGCGGCGCCCAGCGTGGTGCCGAGCACCGCCAGCGCGACGCCCTGCTGGATGCCGAGCAGCAGCCCGGCCGCCGCGTTCAAGGCCGGCCGGGGCACGAAGGCGAGCGTCGCCACCGCGTAGACCAGGGCGAACAGCGGCCCGAACCAGTACCCGGGCAGCCGGTCCGCGAGCCCGCCGGAGAGCAGCTCCGTCGGGCTCCACAGCAGCAGCGACCCGGCCGCCGCGCCGAGCAGCACGATCAGCAGCGACAGTCGCCACCAGGGCGAACGCGGCGCGGCGGGGGGTGCGGGGGCGGCATCGGGCTCGGACACCTGCCCGAGCCTAACCGGGAGCGGGTGCTACCGGGCCGCCGGGGCGACGTCGGTGTACCAGGCCTGGTTGCCGCTCCCGTTGAGCGGCCACTGGATCACCGGCGTCCCGTCCTCCGGGCTCCCGCCGAACAGGTCGAGCCGGAGGCCGCTGTTCACGTTCGCGTAGACGTGGGGGTGGCCGGGGCCCTGGGTGGAGTCGAACCAGCCCTGGTTGGAGCCGCCGTTGCAGGTCCACTGGTCGATCCGGGTGCCGCCGGCGGTGCTGAACCCGGGGACCTCCAGGCACTTGCCGCTGTGGACGTTGACGATCGTCGAGCCCGGCCCGCTGGTCCACTGCTGGTTGGCGCCGCCGGTGCAGGTCCACTGGCGGACGGGGGCGCCGTCGTCGGTGCGCCAGTCGGCGACCTCCAGGCACTTGCCGGTGACGACGTTGCTGATCCGGTACTGCCCGGCCTGACTCGCCGAGGCCGCCGGGGCGGCGGGCACCGTCGCGGCGGCGGTGGCGAGCCCGAGGGCGGCGGTGACGAGCAGGCGGCGCGCCGTGGTGAGCGGGGCGGGCCGGCCCTGCCGGAGGTGTGAGGTGGTCATGGATTCCCCCCTGGGAACGTGGTCATGGGATGACGTGCGTCGGAAGCACCGTGCGGCCGGGGCCGCAGCCGGGCGGGGTGCCCGGGGCCCGGCCGGCGGGGTCAGCGCCGCCACGACGGGTCGTTGCGCCAGTACTGGTTGCTCGCCCCCATGGTCGGCTGCCACTGGATGACCGGGGTGCCGTCGGCCGTGCCGGCTCCGGAGACGTCGAGGAAGAGCCGGCTGGCCTCGTTCTGCAGGTGGAAGACGGCCGTTTGCGGCAGGATGATCATCCGCCACTGCTGGTTCGGCCCGCCGTGGCAGGTCCACTGGTCGGCCTGGGTGCCCCAGGTGGTGCTGGACCCGGGGATTTCGAGGCACTTGCCGCTGTGGACGTTGACGTAGGTGCTGTCGGAACGCCGGACCCACTGCTGGTTGGCGCCGCCGGTGCAGGACCACAGGCGGACGGGTGCGCCGTCGTCGGTGCGCCAGTCGGCGACCTCCAGGCACTTCTTGACATCATCCGAGGCCACGATCGCCCGCGGGATGTCCTCGGAGCCGGGCGTGGTGACGTCGGCGCCGGCCGGGGCGGTCGGCGCGAGCGCGAGGAGGCCGGCTGCGGCGAGGGCGCCGGCGACGGTTCGGAGGCGGGTTCGGTCGGGTACGGCGGTCATGCGTTCCCCCCTGGGAATGGTGAGTGGGTGCCCGTCGGCGGACGGACGTCCGGTGGCGGGCCCGGTGGCGGACGGGCGGTTCAGCGCGGCCCGGCGAGGAACGCCAGCAGGCGTTGCCAGGAGTCCCGGGCCGCGACGGAGTGTTCGACTGCGGACAGTTCGAAAAAGTTGTGCGGCGCGCCCGGATAGGTGACGAACTCGTGCGGACAGCCGGCCTCGGTGAGCGCCGCGTCGAAGGCGTCGACGGCGGCGGGCGGGATGTGTTCGTCGGCGCCGCCCCAGAAGGCGAGCACCGGGGCGGTGAGGCCGGCCGCGAGCTGGGTCGGCCCCGGGGCTCCGTTGACGGCGTCGGGGTAGCCGTAGTAGCCGACCGCGCCGGACAGGCCGAAGCGGGGTGCGGCGGCGCGGAAGGCCTGGCGGCCGCCGAAGCAGAAGCCGAGCGCGACCACGTCGGACGGCCCGGCGGCGCGCAGCCGTTCCAGGGCGGCGGTGAGGTCGGCGTCCAGCCCGTCCGGGGTGAGCGCGAGCAGGTGGGGGAGCAGGTTCGGCAGCTCGCCGAATTCCGGCGGGCGGTTCTCCGGGTCGGCTCCGGCGGTCCGGCCGTAATAGTCCGGGACGAGGGCGGGATGCCCCTGTTCGGCGAGCCGGACGGCCGTCCGCCGGTAGAAGGGGGAGAGCCCCTTGTTGTCCGGCAGGACGAGGACGCCGACGCCGGTGGCGACCTCCGGCCGGGCCAGGAACGCGCCGAATCCGGTGCCGTCGGCCGAGGTCAGGGTGAGCGGTACGGCCTCCGCCAGGGGCTGCCGGGCGGGGGAGAAGGCGGGTGGGGCGGCATCCGGGTCGTAGCACACGGGAATCCCTCTCGCGGATCGCGAAAAACCGCCGGGCGCGGCTGCGCCCGACGGTCGGAGACATTAGCGGGGAATTCCCTGAAGAATTCCCGATCATATCGTGGAGAGATCTTTTCCGGAAGGCTCTTTCGATTCCGGTGCGGTCACGGTTGCGCCGGCGGAATTCCGTTCGGCCAGGCGCAGCGCCCCGGCGCTCAGCACCAGCGCGAAGGCGAGCGCGGTGACCAGGCCGAACGAGACGGTCAGCGAGGTGGCCTGGGCGAGGGCGCCGATGACCGCGGGGGCGATCAGGCCGGAGGTGTAGGTGACGGTGGCGACGCCCGCGATGGCCTGGCTGGCGTTGCTGCCGATCCGGCCGGCGGCCGCGAAGGCGAGCGGGACGATGACCGCGATGCCGATGCCGATCAGGGCGAAGCCGGGGATGGCCAGCGCCGGGCTGTCCGCGGCGACCACCAGCAGGCCGCCGAGGGTGGCGACGGCGCCGCCGATCCGGGTGGTGCGGACGGCGCCGAGGCGGCGGATCGCGGCGTCCCCGGCGAGGCGGCTGACCGCCATGGTGAGCGAGAAGGCGGTGTAGGAGGCGGCGGCGAAGGTGGCCGAGGCGCCGGTGACGTCCCGCAGGTAGATGCCGCTCCAGTCCATCGAGGCGCCCTCGGCGAAGACCGCACAGAAGCCGACCAGTCCGATCACCAGGGAGCTGCGCGGCGGCAGCGCGAACCGCGGAGGCTCCTCCGCGCCCTCGTGGGCCCGCAGGTCGGGCAGGCCGCGGCAGACCGGCTGGGCGAGGGCCAGCAGGACCAGCGCGGTGACGGCCAGCTGCAGCCGGGCGTCGAGGTCGAGGTGGGCGGCGAGGATGCCGAAGCCGGAGGCCAGCAGGCCGCCGGCGCTCCACATCCCGTGCAGGCCGGACATGATCGAGCGGCCGAGCCGTTCCTCGATCTCCACGCCCTGCGCGTTCATCGCGACGTCCGCCATCCCGGCCGTCGCCCCGTAGGCCAGGAGCGCCACGCACAGCACCGGCAGGGAGGGGGCGAGCGCGGGCAGGGCGAGGGCCAGGCACCAGAGCGAGATCAGGCCGCGGACCGCCGCCCGTCCGCCGTGGCGGTGGACGAAGCGGCCGGCCAGCGGCATGGCGAGCGAGGAGCCGATGGCGGGCATGACCAGGGCCAGCCCGAGCTGTCCGGTGGAGAGGTCGAGGCGCTCCTGGATCCACGGGATGCGGGTGACGAAGCTGCCGCTGACGGCGCCGTGCACGCCGAAGACCAGGGCGATGCTCGCCCGGGCCCGGCGTGGGGCGGTCAGCGGTTCCGGGGGTGGTGCGGTGGTGCGGTTCATCGGCGTTTCCCTCCCGGTCGCGCGAGGCGGGCGCGACAGTGCCCTGTGGGTGCCCCTGTCGGCAGTCAAGCGCAGGTGTGTCCGGTCCGTGCGGTGCCTGCGGCGGGTGGTGCGTGTGGTCCGTTCGCCCGGTCCGGGCCTCAAAGTCCGGGTCTCGTGGCCCGGGCGAGCGGTTCGGCCGGACGGTTCAATAAACTATCAGGAAGGGACCCTGATAGAAACACTCTGGAAGGATGAGCTGCCATGACCACCGCGCGTACGGCCACGCCGAGCACCGCCCGGGCGATCAACGACCGGCTGGCGCTCAACCTCCTGCTCGAACAGGGCCCCCTGACCGCGACCGAGCTGCGCGACCTCACCGGCCTCTCCCGGCCGACCGTCGCCGACCTGCTCGAACGCCTCCAACGCACCGGACTGGTGGCCGTCATCGGCGAACGCGGCGAACAGCGGCGCGGCCCCAACGCCCGGGTCTACGGACTGGTCGCCTCCCGCGCGCACATCGCCGCCTTCGACGTCCGCTCCGGCGGCGTCAGCCTGGTCGTCGCCGACCTCGCCGGGCACACCCTCGCCACCGCCGAGGTCCCGGTCGAGGGCGACGGCGGACCCGGCACCGCCGCGGCCATCACCGCCACGCTGCTGGAGACCGCCCGCGGCGCCGGCGTCGAACGGCTGCACACCGTCGCCGTCGGCGCCCCCGGACTGGTCGACCCCGCCACCGGACGGCTGCAGAGCACCGGCAAGCTCCCCGGCTGGCACGCCGAACTCCTCGCCGCCCTGGAGGAGTTGCCCGGCACCGAGGTGATCCTGGAGAACGAGGTCAACCTGGCCGGGCGGGCCGAGTACCGGGTCGGCGCCGCACGCGACCGCGACACCTTCGTGCTGCTGTGGCTCGGCCACAGCGTCGGCGCCGCCGTCATCCTGGACGGGCGGCTGCGCCGCGGCTTCTCCGGCGGCACCGGCGAGATCTGCTTCCTGCCCGTCCCCGGCACCGTCGGACTGCCCAGCGCCGACAGCTGCGAGGGCGGCTTCCACGGTCTGGTCGGCAGCGCGGCGGTCTGCGCGCTGGCCCGCGAGCACGGCCTGCCCGCCGACCCCGCCGGGGACGCCCCCGCCGCCGAGGCCGCCGTCCGGGCGGCCGTCGACGCGGGCGAGGCGGGCGGACGCTTCCTGGACGAGCTGGCCGAACGGATCGCCGTCGGCGCGGCGAGCGTCTGCGTCGTGCTCGACCCCGGCTGCGTGGTGCTCGGCGGCGAGGTCGGCCGGGCCGGCGGCGCCGGGCTGGCCGGGCGGGTGGAGCGCCGGCTCGCCCGGCTCTCCCCGCTGAGCACCGAGGTGCGGGCCGGCACCGCGGGCGGCGGCGCGGTGCTCGCCGGGGCGGTGCTGACCGCCGGGGACGCGGTCCGGCGGGACCTCTTCGGCGAACCCTAGGGTCCGTCCTCAAACCCCCGGCGTCCGCCCGGAGCCCCGCAGACGCGGGTTCGACGACGAACCCCGGGGTCCGTCCTCGAACCCGCGGCAGCCCTCGCTTTCCCCTCGCCGCGCCCGGTACGGCAGGATGGCCGCCGGGGGGTGCGCACTGCCGAGACCCTTGTCCCTCGAACCACCGTCAGGAGTCGCTCATGGGCCAGCCCGAGGTGCCGGCGAACCCGTACCGCATCGGCGAGGCCGCGGCGCTGCTCGGCGTCAGCGCCGACACCATGCGGCGCTGGGTGGACGCCGGGCGGCTCGCCGCCGCGCGGGACGAGCACGGGCACCGGATCATCCCCGGAACCGAGCTCGCCGCCTTCGCCCGCGAGCTGGCGCGGCCGGAGAACGCCGAGGCCGAGGGCCGCCCGTCCTCGGCCCGCAACCGCTTCCCGGGGATCGTCACCGACGTGCTGCTCGGCGACGTCGCCGCGCAGGTGGAGATCCAGGCCGGGCCGTTCCGGGTGGTGTCGCTGATCAGCCGGGAGTCGGCGGAGGAGCTGAACCTGGTCCCCGGCGCACCCGCCACGGCGGTCATCAAGTCCACCAACGTGATGATCGAGCGGCGCTGACGCCCCACCGACCAGAGGAACCCATGAGCACCGACCGCAGCCCCCGGGTGCTGGCCGTCGCCCACCGCGGCGACCCGTACCGCCACCGCGAGAACACCCTGCCCTCCGTCGAGTCCGCGCTCGCCGCCGGCGCCGACGCCGTCGAGGTGGACGTCCAGCTCACCCGCGACAAGGTGCCGGTCCTGCTGCACGACCGCACCCTGGAACGGCTCTGGGGAGACCCGCGCCCGATCGACCGGGTCACCGCCGAGCAGCTGGACGAGCTGCGGCAGGGCCCGCTCGCCGTCCCCACGCTCGCCGAGGCGATCAAGGCGGTCACCGCCGTCGAGGGCCGCCGGCTGCTGATCGACCTGGACGAGCCCGGGCCGGCAGCCGCCACCTGGTCCGTGGTCACCGGACTCGGCGCCGAACGGCAGGTCGCCTTCTGCGGGCCCGTCACCGCGATGCTCGCCGTGCGCGCGCTGACCCCGGACGCCGAGATCGCGCTCACCTGGAAGCAGCCCAGGATGCCCGTCCGCAGCCTGTTGGACGACCTGCGCCCGCGCTACCTCAACCCGCCGTTCGGCCTGGTCACCCCCGAGTTCACCGCCGCCGCCGCGGACGCCGGACTCGCCGTCTCCACCTGGACCGCCGACCGGCGCCGCACCATGCGCCGCCTGCGCGACGCCGGCGTCGCCTCGATCACCACCAACCGGATCGCCCTGCTGCGCGCGGTGCTGGACGGCCGCCGGTGACGGCTCCGGAGCCGGTGCTGGGGCGGCGGGCGCTGGGCCGGGCCCTGCTGGCCCGTCAGCACCTGCTCGCCCGCACCGACCGGACGGCCACCGCGACGATCCACCACCTCGGCGGCCTCCAGGCCCAGGCCGCACCGCAGCCGCCCTACCTCGGGCTGCTCGCCCGGCTCGACGGCTTCACGCCCGAGCGGTTGAGCACCCTGATCGAGCAGCGGGCGGCGGTCCGGATCGCCCTCCAGCGCGGCACCATCCACCTGGTCACCGCCGAGGACTGCCTGACGCTGCGCCCCCTGCTCCAGCCCGTCCTGGACCAGGGGCTGCGCACCACCTACGGCAAACGGCTGACCGGGCTGGACCTGGACGCGCTCGCCGCCGAGGCCCGGGAGCTGGTCGAGGCGCAGCCGCGCACCTTCCAGCAGCTGGGCGCGCTGCTCGCCGCGACCCGCCCGGACCGAGACCCGGCCGCACTCGCCCAGGCGGCCCGCTGCCTGCTGCCGCTGGTGCAGGTGCCGCCGCGCGGCCTGTGGGGGCGCGGCGGGCCGGCCGCGCACACCACCGCCGAGTCCTGGCTCGGCCGCACGCTCGACCCGGCGCCCGCCGTCGAGGACCTGGTGCTGCGCTACCTCGCCGCCTTCGGGCCGGCCACCGCGGCCGACCTCAAGAAGTGGTCCGGCCTCGGTGGGCTCGCCCCGGTGGTGCGGCGGCTCGCGCCGCGGCTGCTGACCTTCCGCGACGAGCAGGGCCGAGTGCTGTACGACCTGCCGCAGGCGCCCCGGCCGGAGGAGGACACCCCGGCACCGGTGCGGCTGGTCGCGCCGTTCGACAACCTGCTGCTCTCGCACGCGGACCGGACCAGGGTGCTGCCGGAGGAGTACCGCGCGCGGGTGATGACGCAGAACGGGATCGTGCTCGGCACCCTGCTGGTGGACGGGCTGGTCGCCGGTTCCTGGCAGCTGACGGCGGAGCAGGAGGTCGTCCTGCGGCCCTTCACGGCGCTGCGGCGGGCCGACCGGCAGGCGGCGGAGGCCGAGGCGGAGCGGGTGCTGGCCTTCGCGGCCGAGCGCGGCGACCGCGGCGGCGACGGGGGCCACGGCGACCGCGACGGGGGCCGGGTCCGGAACGGCGGCGGGACGGTCCGCTTCGAGGCGGTCGAGTAGGGACACGACGGGCGGACCGTCACATTCTCTGCTGAGCTGGATCGGTTCGGACTCATCGACGATCCCGGCGGAGGTGGCCTTGTCCGTGGAGCGCCCGCCCGGCGGACCGCAGCGGCCCGACGACCGCCGGCCGTACCTGATGCTGCCGCCCGTCCTGCGGCGGGCGGCGGCCTGGTCGGCGGCGGTGATCCTGCTGATCGCCGTCGCCTCGCTGGTGGTGTTCGCGCTGGTCGAGCTGCGGGCCGCGACGGTGCCCTTCATCCTGGCGCTGCTCGGGGCCTCGCTGCTCTACCCGGTGGTTCCGTGGCTGGTGCGGCACGGCGTCGGGCGGGGCCTGGCCGCCGGGCTGACCTGCGCGGTCCTGGTCGTCGCGGGCGGCGGGGTGATCGCCCTGCTGGTCAACTCCCTGGTGCACAGCGCCCCGCAGATCGCCGAGGCGCTGCCCGCGGCCGGGCGGAGGCTGGAGCAGTGGCTGGGGCCGCTCGGGCAGAAGATCCAGCACGCCCTGAACAACGCCAAGGGCGAGACCAACTCGCTGGTCTCGACCCTGACGACCAGCGTGCTGTCCGGACTCGGGCTGCTCACCCAGCTGATCACCGGCGGGGTGCTGGCGCTCGCACTGGTCTTCTTCTTCCTCCGCGACGGGCACCGCACCGGCGACGCCATCCGCTCCTACCTGCCCGGGCGCGGCGCCGAGACCGTCATCGCCTGTGCGGAGCGGGCCTTCGCGGCGATGGCCGGCTTCATGCGCGGCACCACGCTGATCGCCCTGATCGACGCGGGCTTCATCACCATCGGCCTGCTCGCCCTCGGGGTGCCCGGCGCGCCCGGCCTCGGCGCGCTGGTCTTCATGGGCGCCTACATCCCCTTCGTCGGGGCGTTCCTGTCCGGCACGGTGGCGGTCCTGGTCGCCCTCGCCGACGGCGGTCTCGGCACGGCGCTCTGGGCCCTCGGGGTGGTGCTCACCGTCCAGATGATCGAGGGCAACGTCCTGCAGCCGGTCATCCAGAGCCGCACGGTCGAGCTGCACCCGGCGACCATCATGGTCGCCGTGGTGGCCGGCTCCGGCATCGCCGGGATCATCGGCGCCCTGCTCGCGGTGCCGGTCTGCGCGGCGGCCACGGGGGTCATCTCGGTCCTGCGCGGTCTCCCGGGGCGGGACGCGTAATCCGCTTGTGGTGGGGGTGCGGGCATGGCAGCATCTCTAACGCGACAGGAGTCGCGATAGCAAAGGGGGGGGTGTCCGTGGAACTGATCGAGGTGTCCGACCGGGGGGCAGGGCCGTACGGGGTGGCCGTGGGGCCGGACGGCGGCGTGTGGTTCACGCTGGTGCACAGCGGGGAGATCGGGCGGCTGGCAGCGGACGGGACGGTGCGGCACCACGGGCTCGGGGCGCCGGACTGCGGACCGGCGGTGATCGCGGCCGGTCCGGACGGGGCACTGTGGTTCAGCCGGATGCGGGACCACCGGATCGGGCGGATCACGGTGGACGGGCGGGTCGACTCGTTCGCGGTGCCGACGGCGGACGCCGGGCCGTACGGCATCGCCGCCGGGCCGGACGGGGCGCTCTGGTTCACCGAGACGAACGCGGACCGGATCGGGCGGATCACCGTGGACGGCGAGGTGACCGAATACCTGCTGCCGGTCACCGGGGCCTTCCCGGCGTTGCTCACGGCCGGTCCGGACGGCGCCCTGTGGTGCACGCTCAACCGGGCGGACGCGGTGGCGCGGATCGGCACGGACGGGGAGGTGACCGTCCACCGGCTGCCGACCCCGGGCACCGCGCCGGTCGGGATCACCGCCGGGGCGGACGGCGCCCTCTGGTACGTCGGCATCGGCGGCGGGCTGGTCGGGCGGATCACCGTCGACGGCGAGGTGACCGAGCACCCGCTGGCCGACCGGGCCGCCAAGCCGCACGCGATCGCGGCGGCGCCGGACGGCCGACTCTGGTTCACCGAGTGGGGCGCCGGCCGGATCGGGGTGCTCGGCCCGGACGGGCGGCCGGACGGGTACCCGGTCCCGGGCGCCGGCGCCGAGCCGCACGGCATCGCCGTCGCCCCGGACGGCGCGGTGTACGCGGCGCTGGAGCGCGGGCAGCTCCTCCGCCTGGCGCCGGGTCAGGGCCGACGGGCAGCGCCGGGTCAGTGCTGACGGCCGACGGCCCGGCGCCGGTCACCGCTGACGGCCGACGGCCCGGCGCCGGTCACCGCTGGCGGGCAGCGCCGGGTCACGGCTGACGGCGCAGCAGCTCCTCCAGGTCGGCGAGGAGGCCGAGGGCGGCGGCGCGGTCGGGGGCCGGCTCCGGGGCGGGGGCCCGGTCGGCGAGGACCCGCAGGGCGGCGGCGGCCTGACGGGCGAACATGGCCAGCAGGTCCAGCTCGGGCAGGCTCGCGCGGGCCTGCGGGGCCGGGTCCAGCACCTCCAGGACGCCGAGGACCCGGCTGCCGTGGGTGAGCGGCGCGGCCATCAGGGCGTTCGGGACGTAGGCGGTGGACTCGGCGAAGTCCCGGTCGAAGGTGCGGTTCGCACCCAGGTCGTCGACCACCATCGGCTCGCCCGAGGCGGCGACCCAGCCGGCGATGCCCCGGCCGGCCGGGAAGCGGCGGCCGACCAGGGACTCCTCGCCGCGCCCGGAGACGGCCTGGAAGACCAGCTCCCCGGCCGACTCGTCGAGCAGGCAGACCGAGCCGGCCTGCGCGTCGAAGATCGCCCGGGCGACGTCCACCACGGACTGCAGCAGCTCGCGGGCCAGCGGATCGACGGCGGGGTCAGTGCTGAGCGTCATCGGGCGCCTCCGGGGTGGGGGTGGTCGGGACCTGGACGTTGGCCGCGGTGAGGTAGAGCGCGCTCTTGAGCTGGAAGGTGGTCAGCCGCGGCCGCCGGGACAGGACGCGGGCGCAGAGCCCGGCCACGTAGGGGGTGGCGAAGCTGTTGCCGGTGGTGCGGATGGTGGCGCCGCCGAGCCAGGGCACCCGGACGTTCTGGCCGGGCGCGAAGAACTCCACCGGCGGCGCCGGGTTGTACAGGTGCAGGGCCGGGTCGTCCTCCTGGTGGCTGCCGACCGAGATGACCGAGGAGAAGCGCCACGGGAAGCTCTCCACCGGGGTGTTGTGGGCGGAGGCGACGATCGCGGTGCGGGCGAAGTAGGCGTCGTCGGCGATCGCGTGCAGCTCCTCCAGGAAGCGGGTCCGGGTGGTGGAGAGGCTGAGGTTGACGACGTCGAAGCCCTGCCGGACGGCCCAGCGCAGCCCGGCGATCAGCATGTCGCCGGTGCCGGTGAAGCGCTCGCCGAGGACCCGGACGCTGTAGAGCTCGCAGTCCGGGGCGGTGCGGCGGATGATGCCGGCGCAGGCGGTGCCGTGGCCGCAGGTGTCGCCGGCGGTGTCCGGGCGGACGGTCAGCTCCCGGGTCACCGGGTCCTTGACCACCGCCCAGGACCCCTGCAGCGGGCCGACCAGCGGGTGGTCCGGCTCGACGCCGGAGTCCACCACGCAGACCCGCACGCCCTTGCCGGTGCCCGCGTCGCCGGCGTCGGGGGCCCCGGACGCGACCGCGTCCGCCCCGAGGGCGTCGGCCAGCACCGGGAGGTCGGCGGGGGAGCGGTCGCGCAGGCTCCAGGTGAGGCCGGCCGGGCCGCTCACTTGGTGCCCCCGAGCCGCTCGGCCCGCCGCACGCCGGGCAGGTGGCCCTTGGCGGCGAAGCGGTCCCGGGCGGTGGCGGCGGCCTCGGCGGCCTCGGCGGGGCGGCCGAGCAGCAGCAGGGCGTGCGCGCGGTCGACCGCGGTGAGCGCCTGGAGCAGCAGCGATTCGGTGGCCCCGGCGGCGTCCAGGGCGGCCGCGGTCAGGTCCAGCGCGGGCTGGACCTCGCCCCGGGCGGCGGCGAGCCGGCCGCGCAGCGCGTCCAGCTCGATCGCGAGCACCGGCGGCAGCGCGGCGGCGGCGTCCGCGCCGTCCAGGTGCTGGGCGGCCTCGGCCGGACGGTCGGTGTCCAGCAGGACCCGGGCGGTGGTGAGGGCGAGGCGCGGCAGCGGCGCGGCGGTGCCCTGGTGGCGGGCGATCTCGGCGGCGTCGGCCAGCAGGTCCAGGGCCTGGCCGCACTGGCCGGTGGCGGCCGCCGCCTGGGCGGTCAGCGCGGGCAGCGCCACCATCGCCTCGGCCAGCGACAGCTCCCCGGCCAGGCCGTTGGCCTCGGCGAGCAGCAGCTCGGCCTCGTCGGGGCGGTCGCGCAGGGCCAGCAGGACGGCCAGCGGGCCGTTCAGCGCGACCCGGACGGTCCGGCGGCCTGCACCGTGCTCGGCGAGCAGGGCCCGCAGCCGGAAGGTGGCGTTCGGGACGGGCTCGGGGCCGGCCAGCAGCGAGGCGGCCAGCGCCGCCAGCACGGCGGCCCGGTCCAGCTCGGCGTCGGTGCGCGAGACCCGGTCGAGGGCCTGGTCCAGCAGCTGCTCGGCCTCGGTGTGCCGCCCGGCCAGCAGGTGCTCCTCGGCCAGCCGCAGCAGGGCGCGGGCCCGGCCGAGGTCGTCCCCGGTGTCGGTGAACAGCGGCAGGACGGCGCGGGCGGTGGCGGCGGGCTGGTCCTGGCCGGGCGGCAGGCCGCGGGCGGCCAGGGCGAGCCGGGCGTGCGCGGCGTCCAGCGGGTCGGCGGCCGCGTCGCGCACCTGGGCGAGGACGGGCAGGGCCTCGTCGGCGCGGCCGAGGGCGAGGCGGGCCTCGCCGAGGCGGCGCAGCACGGGGCCGGCGGCGCGCTCGTTGGGGTAGTGCAGCCGGACGGCGCGCTCCAGCAGGTCGGTGGCGGTGGGCAGGTCGGCGCCGGCCAGGGCCCGGGCCCCGGCGGCGCCCAGGGCGGCGGCCGCCCGGGTGCGCAGGGTGTCGGTGCGGGCGTCCAGCAGGCCGAGTTCCAGCCGGTAGCGGTGGGCGCGCTCCAGGTGGCCGCCGACGGCGGCGGGCCCGGTGGAGCGGACGGCCGGCAGGTCGGCGGCCCGTTCGTGGCGCTCGGCGCGGGCCCGCTTGGACATCGACTGGTAGACCGACTCCTGGACCAGGCCGCTGCTGAACCGGTAGCCGGTGCCGGTCGGTTCGACCAGGCGGCGCTCGGCCAGCCGGGCGAGCGCGGCGTGCAGCCGGGGCGGGGTGCCGTCCGCCTCGGCGGGCGGACCGACCGGCAGGCCGTCGATCGGGCCGGTGAAGACGTCGTCCTCGGGATCGGCGAAGGCGTCCTGATCGGAGCCGCCGTGCGCGAGTTCGGCCAGTTCGGCGGCGGTGAAGGCGCGTCCGAGGACGGCGGCGAGGTCCAGCGTGGCGCGCTCGTCGCGCTCCAGCCCGTCGATCTGGGCGCTGAGCAACGCCCGTCCGGTGGGCGGGAGTTCGTCGGCCAGGGCGGGGCCCTCGGCCTCGGTGAGGGCGGCCAGCAGCTCCTCCAGGTGCAGCGGGTTGCCCTCGGCGCGCTCCAGCAACCGGGTCGGAACGGTGTCCTGGTGGGCGCTCAGCTCGGTCAACTGGGCGGCCAACAGCGCCGATTCGTCCCAGGACAGGCCGCCGACCGGCAGCGTCGGCAGCTCCGGGCGGGCGGCCTGGAGCTCGGGCCGCGCCAGACCGAGCAGCAGCACGGGAGCCGAGCCGAGCAGCTCGACCAGTCGCTCGGCGGCGTCCAACAGGACCGGGCCGGCCCACTGGCAGTCGTCCAGGACGAGGACGGCGGGGCGCTCCACGGTGCGGCCGCGCAGGATCGCGGCCAGCAGCTCCAGCGACCGCCCGGCGCCGATCCCCGGCGCGGTCGCCTCGTCCAGCCGGGCCAGCGCCTCGGCCGGCGCCGCGCCCTCGGGCTCGTCCAGCAGGGTGCGCACCGCCTCGGCGAGCGGCGCCAGCACGCCCTGCTCGCCGAAGCTGCGGCACCGGGCGGTGCCGCAGCGCGCGGTGCGCCGGCCCACCCGCTCGCGCCACTCGCGCACCAGGCGGGTCTTGCCGATCCCGGCCTCGCCCGCCACCAGCAGCAGCTCGGCCCCCGAGCCGCCCGCCACCCGGGCCAACGCGGCGTCCAGACCGGCCAGTTCGCGATCCCGGCCGACCAGCGGCACGTCGAAGCGGCGCAGCAGCTCCGGGTCGTCCTCGTCCAGGCCGACCAGGCGGTAGGCGGTGACCGGCTCGGCCTTGCCCTTGAGTCGCAGCGGGCCGACCTCGTCCACCTGGGCGGCCGGGCCGGCCGCGCGCAGCGTCTGCGGGCCGATCAGCACCTGGCCGGGGGCGGCCTGGGTCTGCAGCCGGGCGGCGATGTTCACGGTCTCGCCGGAGATCAGCGCCTGGCGCGCCGAGGCATCCGAACCCGCCACCACCTGACCGGTGTTGACGCCGATCCGGACGTCCAGCCGGACCCCGAGGGTGGCGTCCAGCTCGGTGTTGAGGTCCTCCAGGTCCTCCAGCATGGCGAGCGCGGCGGCCAGCGCCCGGTGGGCGTCGTCCTCCCGGATCACCGGCACGCCGAAGACGGCCATCACGGCGTCGCCGATGAACTTCTCCAGGGTGCCGCCGTGCGCCTCGATCCGGTGGTGCATCCGCTCGAAGTAGCGCAGGATCACCTCGCGCAGGGTCTCCGGGTCGAGCGCGCCGGACAGCGCGGTGGAGTCGACCAGATCGCAGAAGACCACCGTGACCAGTTTGCGCTCCTCGGCGGCCAGGTCGAGGGCGGCCGCCCGGGGCGTGCCGCAGGAGGGGCAGAACTGGTCGTTCGTGGCGACGAGTTGGGCGCAGAGTGGGCAGGGCATGGGGGCCGTCCTTCGGTCGTCCTCCGCGGTGCGGGGCGTACGGGGCGCGGGCGGTGCGGATGCTCGGGCGCGGGGCTGTCCGGGCGCCCGGACAGCCGGGCGCAGGGGGTGTTCGGGTACTCGGGCCAGGGTTGCGGCGGCGGCTTCGGGCCCGGTTCGGGAACGCCCGGCGATCGGTATGGCCGCAGGCCGCGCGGGGTGCTGCGGGGCCGGAGGGCACCCCGCGCCGCCGGGCGGGCGCCGCCGACGGGGCCCCGGCCTGCGGCCATACCGGTGGCCAACCGCCGCCGAAGCCGGGCGCAGCCGGCCCCTCCCACCATGGTCGGTGCGGCGGGCAGCCGCTCGCCGTCACCGTGACGGCCCACCTGTGGAAGGGAGTTCGACCATGGCTGAGAACATCGACCAGAACGTCGGCGAGAACGACGAGGAGACCCCGGAGGTCGAGGCGCACGCCGCCAACGTCCTGGACCTGCAGTCGATGAAGGTCCTCGCCGAGGCCTCGGACGGCAACTGCTTCAGCCTGATCAGCTACGTCGGCGGCGCCGAGACCTCGGCCTGACCGACCGGTCGCGGATCGAACCACCGAGCCGGACGCGGGGACGGGCGCACCCTCGCCCCCGGCGGCCGGCCGGCGCAAGGCTTCCGGGGCGGTCCCGTCGACACGGGGCCGCCCCGGCCCGATGTCACCCCGGCCCGATGTCACGCCCCCAGGAGGACGGCCATGGAGCCCACCCCGCTCGCCCGCAACCGGGACTTCCGGCTGCTCTGGGCCGGCGGCCTGCTGGCCTCGCTCGGCTCCCAACTCGCCTCGATCGCCCTGCCGTTGCTCGTCCTTCGGGAGACCGGCTCGGCCGCCCGCGCGGGCGCCATCGGCACCGTCTCGGTCGGTGCGCTGCTGCTCACCATGCTGCCCGGCGGCGTGCTCGCCGACCGGATCGAGCGGCGCCGGCTGATGCGGATCTGCGACGTCGGCAGCCTGCTCGCGGTCAGCGCCCTGGTCGTCGCCGTGCTGCGCGGGCACACCCCGCTGGCGCTGGTGCTGCTGGTCGCCGCCGCCGGGGCGCTGATCTCCAGCGTCTACGGGCCCGCCGCCGGCGCCCTGCTGCGCGCGGTGGTGCCGCGCGACCAGGCCCGGGAGGCCTCGTCCCGGATGCAGGCGCGCGGCGCCGCGGCCCGGCTGGCCGGACCGATCGGCGGCGGCGCCCTGTTCGGCTGGCACCCGGTGCTGCCGTTCCTCGCCGAGGGCGTCGGACTGCTGCTGTCCACGGTCTGCGTGGCCCTGATCCGGACCCGCTCGAAACCCGCCGAGAAGAGCGGATCGGTCTTCAGCAAGCAGGAGTTGACCGCCGGGCTGGCCTTCATCTGGCAGCAGCCCTACCTGCGCACCCTGCTGCTGATCTTCGGCCTGGGGATGAACTTCGCCTTCAGTGCGCTGATGTTCGCCACCTTGGCCGTCGCCTCCGACGGCGGCCGCTCCGGCGTCGGCGGCGGCACCGTGGTCTCCTGCACCGCGGCCGGAGCGCTGGCGGGTGCGCTGCTCGCCCCGAGGCTGGGCGCCCGGGCGCGCGACGGCAGCCTGGTGGCGCTCGCCTGCTGGGCCTCCGCGCTGACGGCGGGCGTGCTGACGGTGACCCGGGTGCCGCTGGTGATCGGGCTGCTCTGCGCGGCCTGCATGTGCCTGTCCACCGTCGCCAGCATCGGCTTCGTCTCCGGCATGCTGCTCGCCGCGCCGCCGGACCGGATCGGGCGGGTGCAGAGCGCCGCCGGCTTCCTCTCCACCCTGATCCAGCCGTTCGGCCCGCTGGTGGGCGGCACCCTGCTCGGCGCGGTCGGCGGCACCCGGACCTTCGGGCTGCTCGCCCTCGCCATCGCGCTGTGCGCGGCCGTGGTCACCTGGGCGCCGCCGGTGCGGCGCGGACCGGTGCCGGTGCCCGCCGTCTGACCCGCCCCGCACCACCCGCCCCGGAGCGACCGGAAGAGGAGGCGCGCCATGGCCGGCGCCCACGAGACCCAGCTGTACTGCCTCGCCGACCCGATGTACTACGACACCCCGGGCCGACTGCGCGACCGGGCGAGCCGCTACGCGCCGGGGCTCGGCGAACCGCCCGCCGGCTGGCGACGCGAGCAGCGGGGGCTGTGGACGGTGCTGCGGCCCGACGGCGTCCCGCTGCCGGAGCAGGGCTGGAAGCTGCACGTGTCGGCGGTGGAGGACGGCGCCGAGGAGACGCTGGCCGTCGTCCACCGGATCTGCGCGCAGCGCCGGGTGGCGTTCAAGTTCCTGCGCAGCGCTGCGGCGCTGCGGGTCGCCAACGGCAAGTTCACCGGGCGCGGGAGCAGCGGCAAGTTCATCACCGCCTACCCCCGGTCGGACGCGGAATTCGCCGCACTGGCCGAGGAGTTGGCACGGGAACTGGACGGCCGCCCCGGACCGTACGTGCTGACCGACCTGCGGATCGGCACCGCCCCGGTGTACGCACGCTACGGCGCGTTCGTCGAACTCTGGTGCGAGGACGGGGCCGGACGGCCGGTGCCCGCGCTGCGGGACCCCTCCGGCACCCTCGTCCCGGACCCGCGCGAGCCGGTGTTCCGGCTGCCGGAGTGGGTCGAGCCGCCCGAGGTGCTGCGCCCGCACCTGGCCGCGCGGGACGCGGCCGTCGGGGACCTGCCGTACCGGATCCTGGAGGTGCTGCAGTTCTCCGCCGCCGGCGGGATCTACCTCGCCGAGCGCCCGGGCACCGGGGAGAGGGTCGTGCTGCGCGAAGCCCGGCCGCACGCCGGACTGGACGCCGCCGGGGCGGACGCGGTGACCCGGCTGCGGCGCGAACAGTGGGCGCTGGAGCGGCTGGCCGGACTGGACTGCGTGCCCCGGCTGCACGAGGTGCGGACGGTGTGGGAGCACACCTTCCTCGTGCAGGAGCACGTCGAGGGCGTCCAGCTGTTCGACGAGGCGGTCCGGCGTTACCCGCTGGTGCACCAGGACTGCACGGCCGAGCAGCGCGCCGAGTACGCGCAGTGGGTCGACGGGGTGGTCGCCGGGCTGGAGAAGGCGCTCGGCGCGCTGCACGGGCGGGGTGTGCGCTTCGGGGACCTGCACCCGGCCAACGTGCGGCTCCGGCCGGACGGTTCGGTGGTGCTGGTGGACTTCGAGTACGCGGCGGAGGCGGACGACCGGCTGGTGCCCGCGGCCGGCGCGGCCGGGCTGCGGATCCCGCCGGGGCTCGACGGCACCGACGCGGACCGGTACATGCTGTGGGCGACCTGGCTGATGCTGCTGATGCCGGTGCTGGAGCTGGCCGACCGCGACGAGGGGAAGCTCACGGCGCTGGAACGGCGGGCGCGGGAGTGGTTCGGACTCGGGCCGGAGGAGGGGCCGGTGCGTCCAGGGGTGCTGACGGCGCGGACGGAGTCGGTGAGGGAACGGCGGGGCCGGGAGCTGCTGGACGGCCCGTCCTGGACGCGGGCCCGCCGCGAACTGGTCGCGGGCATCCACGCGGGAGCCACCCCCGACCGGCCGGACCGGCTCTTCCCCGGGGACGTCGCCGGGTTCGCCGACGGCGGCACGGGCGTCGCGCACGGCGCCGCCGGCGTGCTGTACGCGCTGCACCGGGCAGGCGCCGACTGGCCGCAGGAGTACGCCGACTGGCTGGTCGCGGCACTGCGCCGGCGCGGGGCCCGGCCGGGCACGGGCGGGCTGTACGACGGCCCGCTCGGCACCGCCGTGGTGCTGGCCCGCACCGGGCGGGCGGAGGCGGCCGCGGAACTGCTGGCGGCGGCCCGCACCGCCCGTCCGGCGCGCCAGGTCGGCCTGTTCGGCGGGCGGGCCGGTGCCACGCTCGCCCGGCTGCGGCTGGCGGAGGCGCTGGGTGGCCGGCGGGAGGAGGCGGACGCGCTGGCCGACGCCTGCGAGCTGGCGGCGGTGGTCCGCGGCGAGCCGGTGGACGGGCTGGACGCGCCCTCGGCGGCCGGGCTGCTGTACGGGCTGGCGGGAATCGCCCTGCTGCAGCTGCGGCTCTACCGCCGGACCGGCGAGCCGTGGCTGCTGGACGCGGCGCGGCTGGCGCTGGAGCGCGCCGTGGCGCAGTGCGTACGGGTGCCGGACGGGTCGCTGCAGGTGCTGGAGGCGGGACGGCGGCTGGCCTACCTGGACCGGGGGAGCAGCGGGATCGCGCTGGTGCTGCGGGAGTACCTGGAGACGGCCGCACTGCCCGGCGGGCAGGAGTTCCTGGCCGACGTCCGGACGGTCTGCGGGCCCGGGTTCGTCCGGGAACCGGGACTGTTCCGGGGACGGGTCGGGCTGACCCTGGCGCTGCGGGGGCTGGGCGGCGCGCCGGAGGCCGTGGCCGGGCAGGTGGCGCGGCTGCAGTGGCACCTGGTGGCGCGGCCCGAGGGGCTGCTGGTGCCGGGGATGCGGCTGCGCCGGTTCTCGGCGGACCTGCACACCGGGGCGGCGGGTGTGCTGCTGGGGCTGTGGGGGCTGGAGGAGGAGCGGGGGGACGTGCTGGACCTGCTGACCCTGGGGTGAGGCCGGGGGGCCGGGGGGCCGGGAAGGCCGGTGACTCGGGGGCTCGGTGGCCCGGCGGCCCGGGGGCAGCCGTCTCCGGGCCCTTCGCGGCTGCCTCCGGCCCCGGCGTGGCGTCAGGAGACCACGGCGCGGCGTCAGGAGACCACGGTGAGCGGGTCCGCGGCGTGCTCGCGGGCGTGCAGGTGGGTGAGCCGGGGGAGCGCGTAGAGCGCGGCGTGGGCGGTGACCTCCCCGGTGGGCGAGGTGACGGCCCCGGTGTCGGTGAGCGCCTCCAGGGTGCGCAGGGCCAGCCGCTCGGGGCGGCCGAGGGCGGCGGCCGCCTCGGGGAGGGTGAAGAGCAGGGACAGCGGCAGGGCGGCGAGCCGGGCGAGGGCGAGGCGGCCCTGGTCGGTGAGGTCCCGCCAGCCCGAGTCGAGCCGGTCCCGGACGGTGACGTCCCCGGCCTCCAGCTCGTCCAGGGCGCCCGCCGGGTCCTCCAGCCGGGCCGCGTACTCCGCGAGCGGCAGGTGGCGCAGCACGGCCAGCCGGGTGCCGGCCACCCGGACGGCGAGGGGCAGCAGCCCGCAGGCGTCCACGATCCGGGCGGCGGCCGCGCGGTCGGTGCCGATCCGGCCGGTGCCCACGATGCGGCCGAGCAGTTCCAGGGCCTCGGCGGGAGTGAGCGGCGGGACGGTGGTCCGGTGCACCGAGGCCAGCCCGGCGAGCTGGCTGCGGGAGGTGACCAGGACGGCGCTCGGGCCGTGACCCGGCAGCAGTTCCCGGACCACGGCCTCGTCCGGGGCGTCGTCCAGGACCAGCAGCATCCGGCGGCCGGCGAGCGAGGCGCGCCAGAGGGCGGTGGCCCGGCCGGGGTCGGCGGGGGCGCGATCCGCCGGGGAGGCGCCCGGCCGGGCGGTGAGGGAGGCCAGTTCGGCGAGCACCTCGGGCAGCGCACGCGGGGTGCCGTCGCCGGTGCGCAGCCGCACCAGCAGCCGGCCGTCCGGGAAACGGTCGGCGAGCAGCCGGCCGGCGTGGACGGCGAGCGCGGTCTTGCCGCTGCCGGCCGGCCCGGAGAGCACCGTGACGCGGCCGCTGCCCTCGCCCAACCGGTCGACCAGTTCGCGCAGTTCGGCCGTCCTGCCGGTGAAGTCGGCGGTGTCGGCGGGCAGCAGGTCGCCGTGCGGGGCGGTGCCGCGCTCCGGGCGGGCCGCGGCGGGCCCGGTCCGGCCGCGGGCGAGCAGCTCGCGGTAGCGGGCGGTCAGCGCGGGGCTCGGCTCCAGGCCCAACTCGCGTGCGAGCAGCTGGCGGTGGGTGTCGTAGACGGCGAGCGCCTCGGCCTGGCGGCCGGAGAGGTGGAGGGCGTTCATCCGGGCCGCCTGGAGGCGTTCGCGCAGCGGGTGGCGCTCGGCGAGCTCGGCCAGCTCCTCCACGACGTCCGCGGCGTTGCCCAGCTCCAACTCGGTCTCCGCCCAGTCCTCGTGGACGCCCAGGCAGCGGGCCTCCAACCGGCGTGCCTCGGCCTCGACGGCGGGTGAGGAGCGCAGGTCGGCGAGCGGCGCGCCGTGCCACAGGTCGAGGGCCTGGCGCAGCAGCCGGGCGGCGGGGGCGAGCGCGCCGCCGTCGGCCGCGGCCCGGCCGGCCCTGGCGAGGGCGCGGAACTGCAGCAGGTCGAGCTCGGGTTCGGCCGCCCGGAGCAGGTAGCCGCCGGCCGAGTGGACCAGCCGGTCGGGCCCCTCCTCGCGGCCGAGCAGGGTGCGCAGGGTGCAGATGTAGACCTGGAGGTTCTTGCGGGCGGTGCGCGGCGGCTCCTCCGGCCAGACGGCGTCGGTGAGCAGGTCGACCGGGACGGCCGTGTTGGCGCGGCTCAGCAGGACGGCCAGCACCAGCCGCTGCTTCAGCGGCCCGAGGGCCAGCGGCCGGCCGGCGGCCTCGCCGGTGAGCGGGCCGAGGACGGAGAAGCGCAGCCGGGTGGCGGCGGCGGGCTGGGCCAGGGGCATCGGCGTACCTCCGGGGCGAGGGCGGGGCGTGACCGTCCGGCGAGGGTGAGGGCTGTGCGTGGGCGGGCTGTGCGTGGGCGGGTGCGGTGCGGTGCGGTGCGTATTGCGGTGCGTGGTGCGGTGCGCGGTGCGACCGACGGTTCGACCGCGGTCGTCGCTGCGCGCAGGCTACTTGACGGTCGATCGGGGCTGAAGGGCACGGAATCGGGCCGGTTCGCGCACGCCGTCCTCACAACCGGGGCGTCCGGGGGCCGGGCCGGCGGGGTGTTCCGCACCGCGGTGCGGACGGTGTTCCGGCAGGTCGGGCCGGGTGCGTCACGGTGCCGGGGCCCGGTGCGCGGCCGGCGTACGGGCGTCCGTCGGCCGGGTGTTCGGGTGTGCGGGGAGGGCGGTGCTCCGGTGGTTCTCGACCGGGGCTCCGCAGTCGGGCGAGCACGGCCCGAGCGGACGGGCCGACGGCCGGGAGGTCCCGGCCCACCGGTCGGGAAGTCCCGGTCCGGCGCCGGGAACTCGGGTCCAGCGGCCCCGGGCGGGCGGGCCCAAGGGCCCTGGGGCCGGGAGGCGGCCTGTTCGGATCATGGAGCGCCAATCATTCGTACGACGTTCCTAAGGAGTGGGTCCTTGAGCGCCATCCAGGCACAGGGCGACCCCACGCGACCGCCGACGGCCGTACCGGCCGCGGCGGTTCGGGCCAGGAGGCCCGGTTCGGCCCTGGTCAGGCTGTTGACCACCACCGATCACAAGACGATCGGCACCATGTACCTGGTGTCGTCGTTCGCGTTCTTCCTGATCGGCGGCGTCCTCGCCCTGGTCATGCGTGCCGAACTCGCCCGGCCGGGGACCCAGATCCTCTCCAACGAGCAGTTCAACCAGGCCTTCACCATGCACGGCTCGGTGATGCTGCTGCTGTTCGCGATGCCGCTGTTCACGGGCTTCGCGAACTGGATCATGCCGCTGCAGATCGGCTCCCCGGACGTGGCCTTCCCGCGGCTGAACATGCTGTCCTTCTGGCTGTTCATGTTCGGCTCGCTGATCGCCGCCGCCGGCTTCGCCACCCCGCAGGGCGCCGCCGACTTCGGCTGGTTCCTCTACGCGCCGCTGTCCGACGCGGTCCACTCGCCCGGCGTCGGCTCCGACATGTGGATCATGGGGGTGACGCTCTCCGGCTTCGGCAGCATCTTCGGCGCCGTCAACTTCATCACCACGATCATCTGCATGCGCGCCCCGGGCATGACGATGTTCCGGATGTCCATCTTCTGCTGGAACGTGCTGCTCACCTCGGTGCTGGTGCTGATGGTCTTCCCGGTGCTGGCCGCCGCGCTGCTGGCCCTGGAGTGCGACCGCAAGTTCGGCTCGCACGTCTTCGACCCGGCCAACGGCGGGGCGATGCTGTGGCAACACCTGTTCTGGTTCTTCGGGCACCCGGAGGTGTACATCCTGGCGCTGCCGTTCTTCGGCATCGTGTCGGAGGTCATCCCGGTGTTCAGCCGCAAGCCGATGTTCGGCTACGCGGGACTCATCGCCGCGACGGTGGCCATCGCGGGCCTGTCGGTGACGGTGTGGGCGCACCACATGTACGTCACCGGGCAGGTGCTGCTGCCGTTCTTCTCCTTCATGACCTTCCTGATCGCGGTCCCGACCGGTGTGAAGTTCTTCAACTGGGTCGGCACGATGTGGAAGGGCTCGCTGAGCTTCGAGACCCCGATGCTCTGGACGGTCGGCTTCCTGGTCACCTTCCTCTTCGGCGGTCTGACCGGCGTGCTGCTCGCCGCGCCGCCGATCGACTTCCACGTCTCGGACTCGTACTTCGTCGTCGCCCACTTCCACTACACGCTCTTCGGCACCGTGGTGTACGCGATGTTCGCCGGCTTCCACTTCTGGTGGCCGAAGATGACCGGCAAGAAGCTGGACGAGCGGCTCGGCAAGATCACTTTCTGGACGTTGACGGTCGGCTTCCACGCCACCTTCCTGGTGCAGCACTGGCTCGGCGCGGAGGGCATGCCCCGCCGCTACGCCGACTACCTGGCCTCGGAGGGGTTCACCACCCTGAACACCGTCTCGACCATCGGCTCCTTCCTGCTCGGCCTGTCGATCCTGCCGTTCCTCTACAACGTCTGGAAGACCGCCAAGTACGGCGAGAAGGTCACCGAGGACGACCCGTGGGGCTGGGGCCGGTCCCTGGAGTGGGCGACCTCCTGCCCGCCGCCGCGGCACAACTTCGTCAAGCTGCCCCGGATCCGCTCCGAATCCCCGGCCTTCGACCTCCACCACCCGGACATCGCGGCCCGCGACGTCCTGGTGCACAGCGGCAAGCCCGCCGCCCACCTGGGCGACGTGGAGCCGGTGAAGTACGACCGGCCGCTGAGCCGGGCGGACCGGGCGCGGGTGTCCTCGGGCTCCGCCGCCGCCTCGACCGCACCGACCGCACCGGCCGTGGCGTCCGGCGCCCCGGCGTCGTCCACCGCGACCGCCGCGACCGACGACCCGCCCCCCTCGGACGGCTGAGGCCGCCCCCCGAACGCCGTCCCCGCCCGCGTCGCTGCCCCCGGGCGGGCGGGGACGGCCCCGCTCCCTCACCCCTTCGTGACCAGGAAGGCCGGGTCGTGAACCACACCGTTCTCGCCATCGGCACCGCTGCCCTCACCGCGAGCGGCTGTGTCTGGTACCTGCCCGCCATCGCCGACCTCCAGGCCGGCGCCGACCGCCCCCGCTCCACCCGGACCGCCGCGGCGGCCTGCGTGCTGTGGTGGGCGGCGCTCGCGCTGGCGGGCGGACTGCTGCTCGTCGTGCCGGACTGGCGGCCCGCCGCACAGATCGCCCTCGCCGGTCTGGTCGGCGGCACGGCGCTGCGGGTGCGGGCGCTCCGGGACCGCCGGCGCGAGGTGCGGGAGACGGCGGCGCGCTGGGCCGCGCTGGACACCGGCCCGGCGCCGCGCACCGGCTGGCCGCTCGCCGTCGCCCTCGCCGGCTGGCTGGTGGTCGGCGCCGCCGTCGCCTCGCTGGGCGCGGCGGCGATCCTGCTGTCGGGCGGCGGCGGGGCCGGCCCGCGCGTGGTCCTGGCCGCGGTCAGCGGCGCGGCGGTCGCCCTCGCGTTCCTGCTGATGGGGCTGGGGAACGTCCGCCGTCCGGGGCGCTGAACCCGGCGCAATGGGGCCGTTCGACCCTGGGACCCGGCCGCGCCGCGGGTGATGATGCCCTGGGCCCCGCTGGGAGTGTGCGGGGGTGACGAAGGTGGAGCCGCGTGATGGCGACCAAGACGGAGGGGGCCGGGACCCCGGCCCCGGTCCGGGTGTTCCTGCTGGACGACCACGAGGTGGTGCGCCGCGGGGTGCACGACCTGCTGGACGGCGAGCCGGACCTGGAGGTGGTCGGCGAGGCCGCGACCGCAGAGCAGGCGCTGGTCCGGGTACCGGCGCTGCGCCCCGACGTCGCCGTGCTGGACGTCCGGCTGGCCGACGGCGACGGCGTCTCGGTCTGCCGTGAACTGCGCTCCCGGATGCCCGACCTCGCCTGTCTGATGCTCACCTCCTTCGACGACGAGGAGGCACTGCTGGACGCCGTGATGGCGGGCGCCGCCGGCTACGTGCTGAAGCAGATCAGCGGCACCGACCTGGTCGCCGCCGTCCGCACCGTCGCCTCCGGCCGCTCGATGCTCGACCCCGGCGCCGCCACCCGCCTGCTCAACCGGCTGCGCAGCGACGCCGAACCCGTCCAGCCGGTCACCACCGGCCCCGGGCTGACCGTGCGCGAGCAGGAGGTGCTGGCGCTGATCGGCGAGGGCCTGACCAACCGGCAGATCGGCGAACGCCTCTACCTCGCCGAGAAGACGGTGAAGAACCACGTCTCGCGGCTGCTCGCCAAGCTCGGCGTGGAGCGGCGGGTGCAGGCGGCCCTGATCGCCACCGAGCTGCGCCAGGCGTCCGCCGCCGCGCAGTCCTCCCCGCTGCGCGGCGGCCGGGGCTGACCGGCCCGGGGGCCGCTGGTACCGCGGTGCGGGGCCCTCGGCGGGCTCCGCCGGGACCATCGGCCCTCGTGATCGGACCCGGCCCCGGGTGAGCATCGCTCGCATGAACCACGATCAGGTCCGGGACCCCCGGCACTCCTCGTCCGACCGGCCCGCGCTGCCCGAACTCCGCGAACTCGACCGGAACCGGGCCCTGGAGCTGCTGGGCCGGGCCGACGTCGGACGGGTGGTCTACACCGTCGACGCCCTCCCGGCCGTCCTGCCGGTGCCGTTCCGGCTGGTGCCCGGCGGCGTGCTCGTCTCCGCACCCGCCGAGGCCGGACTGGCCCGGGCGGTCGACGGCGCGGTGATCGCCTTCGAGGCCGACGAGGTGGACGGCCGGGACGGCTCCGGCTGGTTCGTCACCGTCCTCGGCCACGCCCAGGTCCGCCGGGGCACCGCCGACGCGGCGGACACGCTGCGGATCCGGATCCGCCCGGAACTGGTCATCGGCCGCTGCCTGGCGTGAGGCTGCCGGACTGCCGGACTGCCGGGCCAACGGACTGCCGGTCCGACGGCCCGTGACCGGAGGCGGTCCGTCCCCTACGCTGGGCCGGACACCGCCGACGGAGGGACCGCGACGCCATGTTCGACCCCGTGATCGCCGCGCTGTACGAGCGCGACGAGACCAGCCGGACGCTGGGCATCGCCCTGGAGGAGGCGTCCACCGGCCGTGCGGTGATGCGGATGACGGTGGCCGCGACGATGGTGAACGGGCACGGCACCGCGCACGGTGGCTTCCTGTTCCTGCTGGCCGACGCGGCGTTCTCGTACGCCTGCAACAGCCACGGTCCGGTGACCGTCGCCCAGGCCGCGCAGGTGGCCTTCCTGGCCCCGGCGGCCGTCGGGGACGAGCTGGTCGCCGAGGCGGTGGAGCGTTCGCGGGCCGGGCGCAGCGGGATCTACGACGTGACGGTGCGCCGGGTGGACGGCAGGGTGATCGCCGAGTTCCGGGGGCAGAGCGTCGTCATCGGGGGCCGGCCGCAGTCGGGTTGAGCGGCCGGCCCGCCGTCGCGACTACTCCTGCGGGCGCTCGTCCAGGACCTGCTGGAGTTTGCCGGTCCGGGGGTTGGTGACCAGCTCCGAGCGCGGCACCCACTCCACCGCGAGGTGGTGGAGGCTGCCGACGGCGACCTCCGACGGGTAGAGCGGGAGGGCGGCGTACACGGCCTCGACCAGCCGGCCGGCGAGGTCGGCGGGCGGCTGGTCGAGGTGGCCGAGGCGCAGGATCAGGCCGTCCCGGCCGTCCCAGCGGCGCTGCACCAGCTGCATCCCGGCGATGTGCCGGCCGGGGTCGGCGGCGATCAGCACGGCCCGGACCTCCTCGGTGGGCAGGGTGACGGTGCCGACCCGGGCGCCCTCGGTGGAGCGGCCGAGCAGGCGGAAGCGGCGGCACCCGTCGTCCGCCCACTCGGCGCGGTCGCCGGTCGGGTAGCGCAGGATCGGCATCAGGGTGCGGAAGAGGTTGGTGACCACGACCCGGCCGGGCGTGCCGGGCGTGGTGATCGCCTCGCCGGTGACCTCGTCGAGGAGTTCCACCACCGTGCGGTCGGCGAAGGCCTCGTGGACCCGGACGTCGTCCCCGGGGACGGGCGCGCCCACCAGCCCGGCGTCGTTGGAGGCGTAGCCGACGGAGGCGACGGCCGCCTTCGGGAAGGCGCGGGAGAGCAGCGGGCGCAGGTCGGTGAAGAGCAGGTCCCCGCCGAACAGCAGCAGTTCCACCCCCTCGGCGCTCTCGCCGCGCCCGATCAGGCACTCGGCGACGGCGCTGAGCTTCATCGGCTCGCCGGCCAGCACCTGGACGCCGAAGCCGGTGATCAGGTCGGCGACGTACGGGTTCGGGGCGGCGCCGCCGACGCCGAGGCGGACGTTGTCCACGGGGGCGTGGTGCAGGGCGTTCTCGATGTACAGGAAGCCGCCGTAGAGTTCGCCGGCGGTGAAGAGGTTGGCCACCCGGTGCCCGGGCCGCAGCCCGGCCCGGACGAGTCCGGCGCCGAAGGCGGTCACCGAGTCGGCGTGCTCGGTGCGGGTCCACGGCGAGAACTTGGGGACGCCGGTGGTGCCGCCGGTCTTGTAGACGCCGGCGTCGGTGAGCGGGCCGGTCAGCACCCGGTTGTCGGGCCACGTGTTGGCGGCCCAGAACGCGGCCTGGTCGATCACGGGGAGCAGGTCGAGCCGGTCGACGCCCGGGGGCAGGTCGCGGTAGAGCTCGGCGTAGAACGGCGAGTCGGCGCGGGCGATCCGGATCAGCTCGGCCAGGGGTTTCGCGGGCATGGGCGGACTCCGTGGATGGGGAGGGAGACGTCAGACGGCGGGGGCGGGCTGCCCGAGCCAGGTCCGGGCGAGGGTCTGGACGGCGGAGCCGTCGGGGTCGGCGAGCTTGGCGGCCAGGTAGTCGGCGGCCCACGGGCCGGTGGGCACCCGGAACGGCGGGCGCCGTTCGCGCAGGGTCCGGACCACGACCTCGGCGACCTCCCGGGCCGGCTGGCCGGCCGACTCCCAGCCCTGTCCGCCGACCCAGTCGAGGTAGCCGGCGAAGGTGGGCGCGTACGGGCCGGAGGCGGCGCCGAGGGTGGTCCGGTCGATGTCGGGGAAGACGCCGAACCGGGTGTCCGGGACGAAGCCGGGCACCACCACGGAGACCAGGACGCCGTGCGCCGCCACGACCGGGGCGAGTGCCTCCATGAACCCCTCGACGGCGAACTTGGCCGCGCAGTACGCCTCGTTGAAGGGCTGGCCGACCACGCCGTGCACGCTGCCGAGGGTGACCAGCCGGCCGCCCGAGGCGCGGAGCAGCGGCAGTGCGGCCCGGCTGACCGCGGCGACGCCGAAGAAGTTGACCTCCAGGTTGGCGCGCAGCGCCGCGTCGGTGGACATCTCCACGGTCGGGTCGGAGTTGGACACCCCCGCGTTGTTGACGACGGCGTCGAGCCGCCCGTGCGCCGCCCGCACCGCGTCCAGGCAGGCGGTGACGGAGGCGGGGTCGGTGACGTCCAGTCGGCGGACGTCCAGGGTGACCCCGGCGGCCTCGGCGGCGGCGCGCAGCGGCCCGGCCCGGTCGGGCTCGCGCAGCGTCGCGACGGTGGTGTACCCGGCCCGGGCCGCGGCGACGGCGGTGGCCAGGCCGATGCCGGAGGAGGTGCCGGTGATCAGCAGGACCCGCCCGGCGGGTTCGGTGAGGTCGGTAGGGGCAGCGAGGTCGGTAGGGGCAGCGGGGCCGGCGAGGTCGGTGGGGTCGGCGAGGTCGGCGAGGTCGGTGGGGCCGGTGTGCGGGTCGGTCATGCGCCGGCCTCCGGGAGCGCTGCGGGAGCGGACGCGGTGGCCTCGGCGGCCCGCTCGCGTTCGGCCGCGTCGAGCAGCGGCTGGAGGCCGAGGGCGGGGAGGAAGGAGCAGGCGGCGAGCAGGGTGCCGCCGGCCATCACCACCCGGGCGGCGTCCAGGATCCCGAGCGGGCCGGTGAGCAGCGAGACGGCCAGGCCGCCGACCAGCGCGGCGAGCGGGATCACGCCCCAGGTGACGGTGCGGAAGGCGGCGTGCATCACGCCCTGGTTGCGCGCGGACATCCGGGACTGCCGGGCGGGGGCGCTGCACACGTTGATGCAGGACATGAAGAAGCCGTAGCAGCCCATGGTCACCGCGATGACCGGTCCGGCGGGCAGTGCGGGCGCGGCGAGCACGCCGAGTCCGACCAGGCAGTGCAGCAGCAGCGACCAGGCCATCGTGCGGCCCAGGCCGAAGCGCCGGGAGAGCCGGGGTGCGACCAGTGCGCCGGCCAGCGCGCCCACCGCCGCGACCGACATGGCCGCGCCGAAGACACCGACCCGCACGTCCAGGCCGCGGTAGGCCAGGACGGGCAGCACGGTGACGAACACCGGCCCGCCGCAGTTGAGGGTGACGGCGGCCAGCACCACCCGGCGCAGCACCGGGTCGGCCCAGTTGAGCCGGAAGCCCCTGGTCAGCCGCTCCCGGATCGAGCCCGCCTCGACCGTCCGCTCGCCCCACGGGCGCATCGAGCGGAAGCAGGCCGCCGAGACGAGGTAGCTGGCCGCGTCGACCAGCAGGGCGGCCACGCCGAGCGCGCCGTAGAGGGCGGCGGCGACGGAGGGCCCGGCGACCTCGGCGACCGAGCCGCTGCCCTCCAGTCGGGAGTAGGCGCGGACCATGCCGTCCTCGGGCACCACGGCGGGGACGGCGACCAGGTAGCCGACGTTGAAGACGATGGTCGCGCCGCTGATGACGGCCACGCAGCCGAACAGCAGCGGGGTGGAGAGCACGTCCAGCGCGTAGGCGAGCGGGATCGCCGCCACGGCGACCAGCCGGACCAGGTCGCAGACCAGCATCGTCCGGCGCTTGTCCCAGCGGTCGACCAGCACCCCGGCGACCGGCCCGAGCAGTGGGATCCCGAGGTACTGGGCCATCGCCACCACACCGACCTGGAGGGCGGAGGCGTGCAGCACGAAGATCATCAGGGTCGGGACGACGAACACGGTGACCTTGTCGCCGACCAGGCTGACGCTCTGTCCGGCCCAGAACACCGAGAAGCTCCGGCCGAGCGGCGCCGGGCGGGCGGGCGGCTGCGCGCCGCCCCGGGCGGCGTCCGCCGCGGGTGCCGCCGTCACGACTCCTCCCGTACGACCAGCGCCGCCGTCTTGCCGGTGCGGCCGTTGCTGACCAGCTCGCCGACCGGGCGCACCCGGAAGGACCTGGGGTCGTGCTGGAAGGCGGTGCTGAGGGTGAAGGTGGCGCCGAACAGCTCCTTGCGCAGCCGCTCGACGTCGGGGGCGGCACCGGGGCCGGCGGCCAGCACCAGGACCTCCACGGAGGCGGCCCGGCCGCCCTGCTCGGTGAGCACCACCTGGGCCCGGGCCACGCCCGGCTCGCGCTCCGCCCGGGCGATCAGCTCGTCCACGTCCAGGCCGAGGCCGCGCACCTGGACGACGCTGTCGCGCCGGCCCAGGACGCGCATCGCCGGTTCCGGCCGGCCGCACGGGCAGGCGGTCAACTCGCCCGCGTCGCCGGTGCGGTAGCGCAGCACCGGGTTGAGCATCTCCGGGTCGAGGGTGGTGAAGTCCAGCAGGCCTCCGGCGTCGGCGTGCACCAGCTGGGACGGCAGCGGGTGGAAGACGTCCGCCGGGCAGTGCGGGGTGTTGGTGCCCACCACCCAGGTCTCGGTGCTGCCGAACATGCCCCAGCGGCGCGCCTGCGGCGCCACCGCCGCCAGGTCCTCCGTCAGCTGTTCCTGCCAGGCCTCGCCGAGCCACAACACCTTGCGCAGCGAGGGCAGTTCGACCCCGGCGGCCCGGGCGTGCGCGAACCAGAGCCGCAGCACGCTGGGGGTGCCGCCGATGGCCGTCACCCGGCGCGCGGCCAGGAAGGCCAGCCAGTCGCCGTACTCCTCCCCGGCGACCGAGCCGAGCGCGATGATCCGGCAGCCGGAGAGGTCGGCGAGCGCGGCGGCGAGGAAGTGCGCGCCCCACATCCGCCCGGCGCCCCAGGCGTTGACGAACACGTCGGTGCGGTCGAGCGGCTGCCAGTGGGCGTGCACACCGGCCATGTAGAAGCCGGTGGGGGCGTAGCCGACCTTGGGGGCGCCGGTGCTGCCGCCGCTCTGGAACAGCCAGGTGGCGGAGTGCTCGGCGGCCGGCTCCAGGTGGGCGAGGGCGGTGTTGAGATCGTCCTTGGCGAGCGGTGGCAGTGCGGCGAGCTGCTCCAGGGACCCGGCGTCGAGGTGGCTCGGGTAGCGCGGGGCCAGTGCGGGGACGCTCCGCAGCCGCTCCAGGGTGCGTCGGGCCACGGGCAGCCGGGGCCCGGCGGCCTCGGGGGAGAGGGAGAAGGCGGTCATCGGCGGTCCGTCCGGTGGGCGGGGGAGGGGGTGAGGTCGAGGGTGAGCGGGCGGGCGCCGTCGGCCAGCCACTTCGCGTGGCCGTCCCGGCAGGCGGCGAAGCGGGCCCGGGTGACGTCCCGTTGCAGGGTGCGCTCCGGGTCGGTGAGGTCCGGGGCGATCACGCCGTCCGGCTCCAGCTCGGAGAACCAGTACCGCTCGCCGTCGTACAGGAAGTCGACGCAGAAGAACGGGATCGGCAGCCGCTCGGCGAACCAGGCGGTGGCGGCGGCGAGTTCGGGCGGCACCGGGGGGAACTCCATGGTGCCGCCGCGGCTGGCGTTGGCGACCGGGGAGCCGGGCTCGGGGGTGCGCTTCATCACCGCGTACGGCTGTCCGTCGATCACGTACACCCGGTAGTCGACGGTGCCGTCGCCCAGGTACGGCTGGACCACCAGGGTGGTGTCGCCGCCCTGGGCGAGGCTGGCCAGCCCCCGGACGTCCTCGGGGCCGCGGGCCAGGTTGATCCCGCCGCCGCCGCACCAGCCCGAGGGCTTCACGATGGCCGGGTAGGTCATGGTCCCGAGCGCGACCTCGTAGACGTGCTTGCCGGTGTCGCGCCCGGTCCCGATCCGCACGGTCGGGACGGTCGGCACCGGAGAGCCGGCCAGGAACAGCAGGGTGGCCAGCTTGTCGTTGCCGATCAGCGAGAGCTGCGGCGGGAACGGCAGGTAGAAACCGGCCTGTTCGAGCACCGCGTAGAGCGCGTACTGGTTGAAGACGTCCATCGACTGGTACGGCAGCGAGTACAGCGCGGTGATGAACAGGGTGTCCTCGGGCGTGACGGGCTCGTCGTCCACGTACACCCGGGGGCGCCCCGGCCCGGTGGCGTCGACCGAGACCGCCTCCGGGGCGTGCCGGCTCCAGCGCAGTCCGAGGTCCGCGGCGCACTCGGCGTAGAGGTCCCAGAAGAACCCGTGCCACATCTCGGCCATCCGGGAGGACTCCCGGTCGGGGAAGATCCAGCACATCCGGCGCAGTCCGCCGGTCGGGGGGTGGGCGCTCATCGTGCTCCTCGGGCCGGGTCGGGCGTGCGGGTCGGGCCGGCCGGGTGGGACGGGCCGGCCGGGTGGGGTGCGGCGGACGACCCGGTCCACCAGCGGCGGCCGGACTCGGGAAGGGTGTCCACCGGGTCGTAGTAGGGGTGGCGCCGGTCGAGCGCGGCCTGCGGGCCGTCGCCGTCGCCGTCGGGCGTCGCGTCCAGGCCGGTGCGGTAGTTCTTGGTCCAGTAGGAGATGCCGCGCTCGCGGTCGTACTCCACCGCCTGGTGCACCCAGCGCTTGCCGACGCGCGGGACGTCGCACACCAGGCGGGGGGTGGCGTACCCGGGCAGGTAGCCCATGATCGCCTCCTGGAGGTGCTGCGCCCGGTGCAGCGGGGTCCGCCAGTGCTCGGCGCCCGGGACGAGGTCGCAGAGGTAGAAGTAGTACGGCAGGACGTTCGCCTCGCCCTGCAGGGCGAAGCAGAGGTCCAGCAGGTCCTCCGGGGTGTCGTTGACGCCGCGCATCAGCACGCCCTGGTTGCGGACGTCCCGGACGCCCGCGTCCAGCAGGGCCCGGGCCGCCTCGGCGACCAGCGGGGTGACCGACCGGACGTGGTTGGCGTGGGTGTGCACCGCCAGGTTGACGGCGCGGCCGGCGGCGATCCCGGCGACCTTCGCCACTCCCTCCAGCACCCGGGGCTGCAGCCAGTGCTGCGGCAGACCCACCACGGCCTTGCTGGCGAGGCGGATGTCGCGCACCGAGCCGAGCTCCAGCAGCCGCAGCAGGAAGGACTCCAGGCGCGGCCAGGGCACGTTGGCGACGTCGCCGCCGGAGACCACCACGTCGCGCACCGAAGGGGTGCGCTTGAGGTAGTCGAGCATCTGCTCCTGCCGGTCGGCGGGGCGCAGCAGCAGCCGGGTCTTGGCCACCTGGGGGGTGGAGGTGCCGACCAGGTCCATCCGGGTGCACTGCCCGCAGTACTGCGGGCAGGTGGCGGTCAGCTCGGCCAGCACCTTGGTGGGGTAGCGGTGGGTCAGGCCCTCGACCGCCCACATGTCCGCCTCGTGCAGCGAGTCCCGCTCGGCCAGCGGGTGGCTGGGCCACCGCGGGTGGCGGTCGGCGCGCACCGGCAGCATGTAGCGGCGCACCGGGTCGGCCAGGAACGCCTCGGTGAAGGCGGCCGGGGTGGCCGGGGCACCGGGTGCCATGGTGTTCAGGACCTGCGGTGGCAGCAGGATCGGCATGGTGGCGAAGTCGTCCTGGTCGGCGGCGAGTTCGTCGTAGAACCGGTCGGTGAGCAGGTCGCCGACGACCGCCCGCAGCTGGCGGGCGTTCTTGACGGAGTGGGCGCGCTGCCACTGGGCGTCGCGCCACTGCGCCTCGGTGACCTGCCGCCAGCCGGGCAGCCGGCGCCAGTCGGGCTCGACCAGCGCCGTCCGCGCGTACTGGTAGGGCTGGCGGATCACGGGGTGGTCCATGGTGGTCTACTGGCCGGTGAGGAGGGTGGCGTAGCGGGTGCGCAGCTCGCGCTTGAGCACCTTGCCGGTCGGGCCGAGCGGGAAGTCCGCCGCCGTCCGGGCGATCCGGACGGCGGCGAGGGCCGTCAGCCCGGCCGCGGCCAGCGCCCCGTTGGCCGCGGCCCGCACCGAGTCGGCGTCGGTGTCGGCGGCGTCCTCCTGCAACTGCACCACGGCGATGGGGTGTTGGCCCGTGCCGGGGCCTGCCGGGACGCCGACCACCGAGCAGTCCCGGACCAGGTCCGCGCAGTCGGCCAGCAGCACCTCCTCGATCGGCAGGCTGTAGACCGGGCCGGCGGCGGTGTCGATGACGTCCACCGTGCGGTCGAGGTGGTAGTAGCGGCCCTCGGCGTCGCGGCGGGCGACGTCGCCGGTGAGCCAGTAACCGGACAGCTCGAAGCTCGCGGTCAGCCGTTCGTCGTTCCAGTAGCCCGGGGTCAGGGAGGGGGAGTCCACGGCGAGCAACCCGACCGTCCCGTCCGGGACTTCGGAGCCGTCGAGGTCCAGGACGGCGGCCTTGTGGACCACCTCCAGCGGCTTGCCGACACAGCGGTCGTCGCGCGCGCTCTCCGGGGTGGTGACCTGACCGAACAGTGCCATGCCCATCTCCGAGGAGCCCAGCCCGTCGACGAACTGCGAACCGGGCAGGGCGGGTTGCTCGGCCTTCTGCTGCGGCAGCAGCCAGGGGCGGATCAGCCCGGCGGGCCGCTCCCCGAGGGTGACCAGCCGGCGGACGTGCCCGAAGTGCGCGCTGTCGCCGGTGTTGAACCAGGAGTGGACCCGGGCGGCGCCGCGCACCGGCAGCTCCCCGGTGGCCAGTTCGACGAAGGTGCGCGGGAAGGAGGCGACCATGGTCGGCTGGAACGCCTCCATCACCGGCTCCACCACGGTGCGCCGCCAGTCCGACATCACCACGACCGGCAGGCCCAGCAGGACGGCGGTGAGGAAGTAGCTCAGGCCGCCGGCGTGGGTGTGCGGCATCAGCGACATCAGCCGGTCGTACGGCTCGGCGGGGAAGCGCACCATGCGCGGCTGCTTGCCGTCCCAGAACCCGCGGTGCGCCAGCATGGTGGACTTGGGGGTGCCCGTCGTTCCGGAGGAGTGGATCAGCGCCACCACGTCGTCGGCGCCGTGCCGGTACGGGTGTTCGGCGGGCAGCTCGACGGCGGTGGCGTCGAAGGCCCGCACCTCGGCGGCGAGCGCGAGGAAGCGCGGACGGCGCCCGGGGTCCTCGCGGTAGGCGGCGGCCAGCCGGGTGGTGTCGTCGGCGACGACCCCGACCACCCCGACGTGGTCCAGGTAGCGGACCATCACGTCGTGCCGCATCGCGTCGTTGACCAGGGCGGGGACGGCGCCCAGCGAGGTGAGTGCGAGGAAGTGCAGCAGCGGCTCCAGGCCCTCGGCGATGACGACGGCGACCGGCTCGCCGGGGCGCACACCGTTGGCGTGGTACCAGGCGGCGTAGCGGTCGCGCAGGGCGACCAGGTCGAGCAGGCTGTGGCCGCGCAGCACGACCTCACCGCGGTGGTCGGTGCGGTGGGTGAAGACGGACGGGACGGACCGGTGGGGGTTCGCCGCGACCGCGTGGTCGAGGAAGTTGCCTGCCCCGAGGGCGGGCTCGGTCATCAGCCGCTCCCGGGCGGCGAGGGGCGCGATGGGACTCTGGTCGCTCATGGCGGTCTCCGGACGTGGGGTGCCGGGCGCGGGGTTCTCGTGGAACCGGCGCCTGGGGGAGGGGTGGGGGGAGCTGCCCGCGGGCCCGTCGGGGCGTGCGCGCGCGGGGGTGAGGGGGTGAGGGGGTGCGGAGGTGCGGTGGCGGGGAGTGGTGCGAAGGTGTCAGTGCGGTCGGACAAGCCCTAGCCGCGGTCGAGGACCTCGGCGACCACCCGGTGGCCGGAGCGGATCGCGCCCTCCATCAGCCCGAAGAACGCGGTGCTGGTCTCGGTGCCGGCCCAGTGCACCCGGCGGTGCGGCGCGGTCAGCGTGGGGCCGAGCCGGGTCCAGTCCCCGGGCCCCAGCAGCGCGGCGTAACAGCCCCGGCTGAACGGGTCGTCGAGCCAGTCCGTGACGTGGAAGCCGACCGGTTCGGGGAGCATCGGGAACAGCCGCCCGGCCTGGGCGAGGGCCTCGGCGCGCTGCTGCTCCGGGGTGAGCGCGCCGAACCGGTGGGCCTCGGCACCGGTGACGAAGCCGGTCAGGACGCCGATCCCGCCCTCGGGGGAGTCGTCCACGGTGGAGAGCAGCGGCCCCCGGGCGTTGACCGACCAGCCGGAGAGGCCGTGGTCGCGCCAGACCGGCGCCGGGTACACCAGGTGGACCTTGACGGCGCAGCCGCGCGCGGTGCGCTCCCCGGCCCGGGGCACCGGCAGGGCGGGCTCGTACGCGATCGCGTCGGCGAGCAGTGGCGGCAGGGCCATCACCGCGACGTCCGCCCGGTACGCGCTCCGGTCGCTGCGGACGGTCACCGCGCGGTCGTCCTGGTGGACGGCCAGGACCGCCTCGCCCAGCCGTACCCGCTCACCCAGCCGCTCGGCCAGCCGCTCGCACAGCCGGTGGGCGCCGCCGTCGATCCGGTCCTGCTGGGCGCCTCCGGCGAAGGCGTTGAGGTAGCGCAGACCGCCGCCGGAGCGCAGGTAGAAGGCGAGGTGCAGGACGGAGACGTCGGCGGGGTCGGCGGCGCACATCTCGCCCAGGAAGAGCGGGAAGAAGAGCCGGGCGTCCGGGTGGGAGAGGTGCTGCTCGGCCCACTCGGCGGCGGTCAGGGTGTCCAGCCGCTCGGCGTCCGGGGTCAGCCAGGGGGCCTCCGGCCTTACCGCGGCGGTGAGTTGGGCCAGGCGCTCGAAGAGGTCGCCGAGGGCGACGGCGTTGAGCGGCGGGAACCGGCCGTCCCGGGTGGCCGTGCCGGTGACCGTGTCGGTGCCGGTCCGGTCCGCCGGGGCGCTGTCGGGATCGGGGTCGGGATCGGGGTCGCGATCGAGTGCGAAGCGGCTGGCGCCGAGCATCGTGGTGGGGGTGGTCTTGAGACCCAACTCCGATGCCAGTGCGAGCAGTTCGGTGTGCCGGTCGCCCAGGTAGGCGGCGCCGCCGTCCACCCAGGTGCCGGGGGCGGCTTCGATGCCGTGGATGCGTCCGCCGACCCGGTTCCGGGCCTCCAGGACGGTGACGTCGAATCCGCGCGCCGCCAGTCCGGTCGCCGCGGTCAGCCCGGCGAGTCCGGCGCCGACCACGACGGCGGTGCCCCGGCGGCCCTCGCGTCTGTGGTCCTGGCGTCCGTGGCCCTGGCGTCTGTGGGCCTCGCTCATGCGGTGGTCGCGATGCGGTGCGCCAGGCGGGCCGGGGTGGGGGCGAGCAGGAAGTCGTCGAAGGTCAACTCGACGCCGTGGGTGCGGGCGACCGCGCTCAGCACCCGGGTGGCGACGAGGGAGTCCCCGCCGAGGTCGAAGAAGTCGGAGTCGGCGGTGACGTCCTCGCGTTCCAGGACGCGCCGGAAGACGGCCACCAGGTCGTCCGCCGTGGAACCGGTGCCGGTGTTCGGGCCGGCGGGGGTGGTGAGGTCAGTGCTCATGGGAGGTCTCCTTCGACCTGTCGGGGGAAGCCGCGTAGCGCAGGTGGCAGCCGGCCCGGTCGATCTTTCCGCTCGGGGTGTGCACCAGTCGGGGCACGAGGGTGATCCGGCCCGGTACCAGGTGGCCGGGGACCCGGTCCCGCAGGTAGGACAGCAGTTCGCGGTCCAGCTGCCGGGTCCGGGTGTGCGGGCGCGCCACCACGTACGCCACCAGGGTGGTGCGGCCGGCCGCCGTGGTGCCGGTGACGGCGGCGGCGGTGACCTCGGGGTGGCCGGTGAGGTGCGCCTCGACCTCGGCCGGGTCCACCCGGATGCCGCGGACCTTCAACTCGCCGTCCAGGCGGCCCTGGTGGGTGAGCAGACCGTCCGGGCCGCGGCTCATCCGGTCGCCGGTGCGGAAGAACCGCCCGCCGTCCAGGGTGGTGAACCGCGTCGAGGTCGCCTCGGGCAGGCCGAGGTAGCCGAGCGCGAGGGCCGGCCCGCCGATCAGCAACTCGCCCCGTTCGTCGAGGTGTTCGACGACGTGGGGCAGGGCGCGGCCGATCGGCGCGCGGGTGGTGCCGTCCCAGGTCCGCCCGGGCGCCAGCGGGCCGGCGAGGTCCACGGCGTGGGTGATCTGGGTGGTCTCGGTGCAGCCGTACGTGTTCAGCAGCCGGACCGCGCCGGTGGGCAGCCGGGCCCAGTCGGCCAGTCGGGCCGGTCCGACGGCCTCCCCGCCGATCACCAACAGGCGCAGGCAGGACGGCAGTCGGTCGCCCGAGTCGACCAGGTGGTGGACCAGTTCGTGCCAGAAGGCGGTCGGCAGGTCCAGCACGGTGATCCGTTCGCGTTCGACCATCCGCAGGAGCCGGGGGAACGACCCGCTGTGCGCGTCCCGGTCCAGGACGAGGGCCGCGCCCGTGGTGAGGGCCGGGAGGATCTCCTCGAAGCAGGTGTCCCAGTTGAGCGAGGCGAACTGGAGCACCCGGTCCTCGGGGGTGAGGCCGAACAGCTCGCCCAGGGCCCGGGCCGTGGTCGTGACGGCCCGGCGGGGTGTCACGACGGGTTTCGGCTGCCCGGTCGAACCCGACGTGAAGAGAATGTAGGCCGGTTGTTCCGGGTCGTTCCCGGCGGGGTTCGCCGGGGGGCGTCCCGGGGGGTCCCCGGTGAATTCGGGTGGCTCTGGTAACTCCCGTAATGGGAGGTCGAGTCGGAGGACGTCACCGGATCGTCCGGACACCGCGGAACGGCACCGTGCGGCCGCCGCCATGGCTTGTCGGCGGGCCGTCGGGAATGCCGGATCGACGGGGCAATAGGTGCCCCCGGCGGCCAGCACGCCGAGAAGTGCGACCACCGTTTCCGGGGTGTGGAGCGCCGGCACGGCGACCGTGCCGGGATCCGGGCCCAGGCGTGTGGCCAGGGCGTTCGCCGACTCCAGGAGCCGGCCGTAACTCAGGGCGTGTCCGTTGTGGACGATCGCCGGACGACGGGGATTTCGACGTGCGATTTCACTGAACACGTCGATCAGGTCGGGGACGACCCGGAGGGAACCACGATTATTTGACATGCCCGCCCCAAATGGAGCCGAGAAGTGCTCATCCGTGCTCGGCGAACGGCGACTCTACCTTCGAACATGCGTGGCGACAATGGATGTTGAGGGTGTTCTTCCAAGGGGCCGTGACGGAACTGTGAACCACCTGCGGCCGCTGTGGTCGTTCGGGTGAGGACGGTGCCGCAGAAGCGATCTGACGAGATGTCACGAAGTGCCGTTGCGTCAAACCACCGATCACGGAACGTCAGCCGGGCATCCCCGACGCCCTCCCCGTCCGCACCGCCTGCCGGGCCGAACACAAGCGGAGGGCTTGCCCCGGCGTCCGCCGGTTCGCTTCACTACCGCACGGAAGGGGGCGCCACATGCTCGACTACGACACCGAGGCACGGGCGTACGACGCCTCGCGCGGCGGTGAACCCCGGGCGGCCGCCGCCGCGACGGCCGTCGAACGACTGCTGCCGCAGGGCGTCCGAACACTGCTGGACGTGGCCTGCGGCACCGGCATCGTCACCGCCCGGCTGCGGCGACCCGGCCGCGCCGTCCTCGGGATCGACCGTTCGCCCGGGATGCTGCGGCTTGCGGCGCGGCGCCTCCCGGGCGCGGCGGCCCGCGCGGACGTCACCCGGCTGCCGGTCCGGACCGGCAGTGCGGACGCCGTGGTGCTGGTCCGGCTGCTCCACCTGCTCCCGGCGGCCGGACCGGTCCTGGCGGAGGCCCGCCGAGTGCTGCGCCCCGGCGGGGTGCTGATCACCACCGTCGACAAGGACGCCGCCGCTTCGCCGAACCGAGCGACCTCGCCGAACTCACCGCGCCCCTGCGCCGTCGGCACGCGCCGCGGACGACCGACGACGCCGACCGGCTGACGGGGCAGGCGGCCGCCCTGGGCCTGCGCCCCGCGGGCGGGACCGGATTCACCGGCCTCGGGCAGGGCCGCAGCCCGCGTGCCTGGCGGGAGGCGGTCGAGCGCGGCCGCCTCCCGTGGTGCGCCGACCCGGCCGACGTGACGGCCACCGTCCGGGCGCCGGCCGCCCTGCCCGGCCAGGACGCACCTCGCCCGGACCCGCGCTACCGCCTGCTGTCCTTCCGGACCTGAGCGGGCCCGGCCTCGCCCCGACCGGAGCCGCCCTCGCGAGCGGGCCCGGCCTCGCCCTGAGCGGGACGACGGACCGGCGCCGGCCGTCCTGGGCCACCTCGTGGTCGAGCCCGAGGCGGTCCACGAACTCCACCGAGTCGGCTCCGGCCCGGCCGCCCACGGTGCGCCCGGCCGCCCGCGGTGCGGAAACTCGGCTGGTACGAACGGTCCTTGGTGCGGAAGCAGGGCCTCCGGGGCGCCCGGAGCGTCGGGTTATAGTGCGCACGACAATCGTCAGGGGCGGGCGCCGACCCGCTCCGGCGATGACCTCGTCGGCCGCCCCGACGCAGGAACCGGCACCTCGTCACCGCGGTGCTCCCGCACCCCGAGAGGTCCGCCGCCCATGGCCGAAGCGCGCTTCAGCGTCCTGTCCGAGGAGTTCGACGCCGCACCCGAGCGGTACTTCGGGTGGCTGCGGGAGCACGCGCCGGTGCACCACGAGCCGACGGTGGACGCCTACTTCGTCTCCCGCTACCGGGACGTCCGGCGGGTGCTGGAGGATCACGAGGCGTTCACCACCGAGACGTTGCAGCAGCGCGCCGAGCCCGTGATGCGCGGGCCCGTCCTCGCCCGGATGACCGGAGCGGAGCACACCGCCAAGCGGAAGATCGTCGTGCGGTCCTTCACCGGACCGGCGCTGCAGGACCAGGTGCGGACGATCCGCGCCAACGCCGCCGAACTGGTCACCCCCTTCCTGCCCACCGGACGGATCGACCTCGTCAACGACTTCGGCAAGCCCTTCGCCGTCCAGGTGATGCTGGACGTCCTCGGCCTGGACAAGGAGGACCGGCCCCGGGTCGCCGCCTGGCTGGCCGGGGTCGGTGAGTTCATCACGAGCGTCGGTCTGACCGACGAACGCCGCCGGCACTGCCTCGCACTCGCCCTGGAGCTGGAGGCCCACCTCGTCCCGGTCATCGAGCAGCGCCGCCGGCACCCGGGCACCGACCTGATATCGACGCTGTGCACGGCCGAGTTCGACGGCGTCGCCATGACCACCCGTGACGTCACCGCGCTGGTCGTCAACGTCCTGGTGGCCGCCGTCGAGCCCGCCGACAAGACCCTCGGCCTGCTCTTCCGGCACCTGATCGACCACCCGGAGCAGCTCGCGCAGGTCCGCCGGGACCCGGCCCTGCTGTCCGCCGCCGTCGCCGAGACCCTGCGCCTCACCCCGCCCGTCCAGCTGGTGCCCCGCCTGGCGCAGCACGACACCGAACTCTCCGGCACCGTCGTCCCCGCGGGCGCCACCGTCTTCTGCATGACCGGTGCGGCCAACCGCGACCCCGAGGCCTTCACGGCCCCGGACGTGTTCGACCTCCACCGGCCGGACCTGGGCACCGCCCGTTCGTTCACCGCCGCCGCCCGGCACCTGGCCTTCGGCACCGGACTCCACCAGTGCGTCGGCGCCGCCTTCGCCCGCGCCGAGATCGAGACCGTCGCGGCGCTGCTGCTCCCGCTGTTCGACCGGGTCCGGCACAGCCCCGGCTCCCGCTACCGGGAGACCGGCCTGTACACCCGCGGCCCCGTCGCCCTGCCGCTGGACTTCACCCCCGTCCACCACGGCGTACCCGTCCACGACGGCGTACCCGGCCAGGTCTGACGCCCGGAGCGGCCCGACGCCCGGCAGGCCCGACACCCGGCCGCGCGGATGACCGGAATCCGGGCCTCGACTCGTGAAACCCGACGGACACCCACAGGTCCGGCACCGACACACGGAGAAGGGAGCCGTCATGGCGACCGTCCAGGAGAGACTGAGCAACGCACGGGTCCAGGCCTTCATCGGCCGCGACGACGAACTGGAAGGCTTCGCGCGCGCCCTGGCCGGCGATCCGCAGTCCCCGTTCGTGTTCCACGTGGTCGGCCCCGGCGGCATCGGCAAGTCGACGCTGCTGCGACGGATGGCGGACCGCGCCCGGGCGACGGGCCGACCGCTGCTGGAGCTGGACGGCCGCTTCGTGAGCCGGGACCCGGCCGACTTCGAACGGGCCGCCGCGCCGTTCCTGGAGGTGCCCGGGACGGTCCTGTTCGTCGACTCCTTCGAGCACTGCCAGTGGCTGGAGACCTGGCTGTGGCAACGTTTCCTGCCCCGCGCCGCCGACGACACCCTGGTCGTCCTGGCGGGCCGGCTGGCACCGCAGCCGCAGTGGACCGCCGATCCCGCCTGGGCCGGGCTGCTGCAGGTCCGTGAACTGCAGCCGTTCTCCGCGGAGCAGGCGCGGAGCCTGCTGGCCGCGGCGCAGGTCCTGCCGCAGCTGCGTGAGCGGGTGCTGCGCTTCGCCGGGGGCAACCCGCTGGCGCTGTCGCTCGCGGCCGCCGCCAGGGCGTCGGACTGGAGCCGCGAGGACGTCTGGGCGCCCTCGGCCGACGTCCTGCGCACCCTGCTCTCCGGCCTGATCGGCGAGGTGCCGACGGCCGCCCACCGCCGCGCGCTGGAGCTGGCGGCGCAGGCCTACTCGACCTCCGAGGAACTCCTCGCCTCGGTGCTGCCCGAGGAGGACGCCCACCAGCTGTTCGGCTGGCTGCGGGGACTGCCCTTCATGGAGTCCACCCACCGCGGGCTCCACCCGCACGACGCCGCCCGCGAGACCCTGGCCGCCGACCTGCGCTGGCGCGCCCCCAACGCCTTCGTCGCGATGCGCCAACGCCTCGCCGAGGAGTACCTGCGCCTGCTCCGGGAGGCACCCGAGGAGCAGGTCTGGACCGTCACCGACGAGCTCTTCTACCTGTTCCGGGAGGGCGAGATCGTGGCCCGCCTGCGCACCTGGTCCCGCGAGGACGAGGTGCACGACCGGCCGCTGCAGCCGGACGACCTCGACGTGGTGCTGCGCATGGCCGAGCAGACCGAGGGCCCGGCCTCGGCCGAGCTGGTCCGCTACTGGGCGCGGCGTCAGCCGCAGGCCTTCAGCGTCTACCGCCTGGTGAGCACCGGCCGCGTGGTGGCGTTCACCGCCCGCCTCGCCCTGCCCGCCCCCGCCGACCCCGAGGACGTGGCCGCCGACCCGGTCGTGGCCGCGGCGTGGGCGTACACCGAGGCCACCGCGCCGGTGCGCCCCGGCGAGCACATCGGCATCAGCCGCTTCACGGTCTACCCCGAGCGGTACCAGGTGCCCTCCCGGGTCATCGACCTGAGCAGTTCCCGCGCCCAGGCCGAGTCCGCCCGGGCCCGCGCCCGTGCCTACGGCTTCGCGGTCTGGCAGGACGCCGACGCGTGGGCCGAGCGGGTCAGGGGCAGCCTCACCGACACCGGCGCGCGGCCGCGGGTCGGCGATCGCACCTACGGCGTGTTCGGGGTCGACTGGCGTCACGTCCCCGTCGAGACCTGGCTGCGGCACTTCATCTCGGCCACGGCCGTGCCCGTGCAGGAGGCGCCGTCGGCGGTCTCCCGCAGCGCCTTCGAGCAGGCCGTGCGGGAGGCCCTGGCGCACTGGCGCGACCCCGGGGCGTTCGCCGCCTGCGCGCTGCTGCGGGCCCGGCTGGCGGCCGACTCGGCCGATCCCGTCGAGGACCTGCGGGCGCTGCTGCGCGAGGCCGTGGACGATCTCGCCCGGGACCCGCGCGGCGCGCGCGCCCGGGAGGCCCTGACAGCGGGTTACTTCTCCGGCGCGCCCACCCAGGAGGCGGCCGCCCGCCGGATGGGCCTCCCGTACGGGACCTACCGGCGACACCTGCGCCAGGGCCTGGACCTGCTCTGCGAAGCGCTCTGGCAGCGCGAGCTGCACGGCGCCGACTAGGCACACGGGGCCCGGGGCCCGGCACGCGGGGCCCGGGGCCGGGCACCGGGCCGGGCGTGCCGCCGGCCGTGCCCGACGGCGCGGTGGACAGGTGTGGACAGCGGTGGACAGTGCCCGTCCCCGTCAGCCCTGGCAGGTGGACAGCGCCCGCCCGGAAGCTGTGCGGCATGAACCTCGTACGCACACCGAAGGGGTCGGCGACCGGCCGTTCCCCGCGACCGGGAGCGGCGCTCGCGGCACTCGCCGCAGCCCAGTTCACGGTCATGCTCGCCACCTCGATCGTGAACGTCGCACTGCCCCAGATCCGCGCCGGGACCGGGCTGTCGGACGGCGCGGTCACCTGGGTGGTCAACGCGTACGGCCTGGCGTTCGGCGCGCTGCTGCCGGCCGGCGGACGGGCGGCGGACCTGCTCGGACGCCGCCGGGTGCTGATCGCCGGGGTCGGGCTGTTCGCGGCCGCCTCGCTGGCGGCGGGACTGGCCGCCACCCCGGAGGTGCTGATCACCGCCCGGGCCCTCCAGGGCCTCGCCGCGGCGGCGATCGCCCCGGCCGCGCTCGCCCTCGCCCTGGCGCAGGACCCGTCCGGGCCGGGGCGCGGCCGGGCCCTGGGGGTGTGGGGCGCGGTCTCCGGCGCGGGCGGCGCGGGTGGCGTGCTGCTGGGCGGGGTGCTCACCGAGGCGTGGGGCTGGTCCTGGATCTTCCACGCGGTCGCCCTCGGGTCGGCGCTGGTCCTCGCCGCCGTGGTCGTCCTCGTGCCGGCGGACGCCGGACCGGTGGCCGACCGGGGCGCAGGGCGGTTCGACCTGGCCGGCACCCTCACCGTCACACTCGCCCTGACCTGCCTGGTCTGGGGCCTGACCACCGCACGGAGCGAGGGCTGGGGCGACGGCCGGGTCGTGGGCGCGCTGGCCGCCGCGGTCGTCCTGCTCGTGGCCTTCGCCGTGATCGAGCGCCGCCGGTCGAACGCGCTGATACCGCCGAGACTGCTCACCACCGGGCGGGTGGCCACCGGCAACCTCCTGATGGCTCTGCTGGGCTCCGTGTGGATCGCCCTGTTCTTCTTCCTGCCGCTCTACCAGCAGCAGGTCCTCAGATCGGGGCCGCTCGCCACCGGGGCGAGTCAACTCCCGCTCGCCGGGGCCAACATGCTCGGCGCCTCGCTGGCGCCGCGGATCGCCCGGCGGTTCGGCGCGACCACGACCGCGGCCGCCGCGCTGCTCACCGAGGCCGCCGGCCTGCTGTGGCTGTCCCGGATCGGCGCCGAGGGCAGCTACGCCACCGACGTCCTCGGCCCCAGCCTCCTGATCGGCCTGGGCCTCGGCACCGCCTTCGTCCAGCTCACCGCGCTGGCCGTGGAGGGCGTCCCGCCCCGGGACGCCGGGCTGGCCGGCGGACTGGTCAACACCACCCGCCAGGTGGGCGGCGCGATCGGCCTGGCCGTCCTGACCACCCTCGCCGGGTCCGTCACCGCCCACGCGGCCGTTCACGGGTCCCACCCGGAGGCGCTCACCGCCGGCTACCGCGCCGCCTTCGCGGTCTCGGCTGCCGTGCTGACGGCCACCGCGCTGCTCGCGCCGCTGCTCGTCCGGTGCGCCGGCGGGAAAGCGGTCGCGGACGCCGCCCCGTTGCTGCCCGATCACCGCGAACCCCGGGTCGGACGGACCGCCGCCTGACCCGGCCGACCTCACCGGCTCGCACCGCACCCCGCCGACCCGCACCCCACCGATCCGGACCGACCCGCACCCCACCGACCCGCACCCCACTGCCCGGAACCGTCCGGACAACCGTCACATCCACCGAGAGGAAGCCGCCATGACGGCCCAGAAGCCCTACCTGACCGGCCACTACACCCCCGTCGTCGACGAGGTCACCGCCACCGGGCTGACCGTCGAGGGCACCCTGCCCCCCGAGCTCACCGGCCGGCTCGTCCGTAACAGCCACAACCCGAAGCCCGGTGTCACGCCGACGCACTGGTTCAAGGGCAGCGGCATGGTCTACGGCCTGCGCCTGCGCGACGGACGCGCCGAGTGGTACCGCAACCGCTGGGTGCGCACCCCCGCCCTGGACGGCGCCCCGTACATGACCGAGCACGGCCCGGACCTGACCGCCAGCGCCGCCGGTACCCACGTCATCGAGCACGGCGGGCGCCTGCTGGCGCTGTGCGAGGCCAACCTCCCCTTCGAGCTGACGCCCGAACTGGAGACCGTCGGGGCCTACGACTTCGGCGGGAAGCTGCGCACCGCGATGACCGCCCACCCCAAGGTCGACCCCGTCACCGGCGAGCTGCACTTCTTCGGCTCCTCGCCCGTCCCGCCGTTCCTCACCTACCACGTCGCCGACGCCAAGGGCCGGATCGTCGACAGCGTGGAGGTGCCCGGGGCGAGCGCCTCGCTCAAGCACGACTTCGCGATCACCCGCGGCCACGTGGTGTTCGTCGAGGGTTCCGTCACCTTCGACCCCACCGAGCACTCGGGGATCCCGTACGGCTGGAAGGACGAGCAGCCGTCCCGGATCGGCGTGATGCCGCGCGGCGCGGACGGCGCCCGGAACATCCGGTGGTTCTCCATCGAGCCGGGCAACATGCTGCACGTCTCCAACGCCTACGAGGACGCGCGCGGCCGGATCGTCCTGGAGGGCCCGACCGTCGACCGCGAGGGCTTCGCCCTGTCCTGGAACTGGTGGACCGGGGCGCCGGGGCGCGGCAGCGAACCCGTCTCCCGTTCCTACACCCGCCGTTGGGTCGTCGACCCGGTGGCCGGCACCGTCGACGAGCGGATCATCGACGACCTGCCGGTGGAGTTCCCGACCCTCAACGAGGAGTACCTGGGCGCCGAGAACCGCTACCAGTACGCCGTCTCCTTCCCCGACGAGACGGGTCAGGGCAGCTACGGCGTCGTCAAGTACGACCGGGTCACCGGCGCCCGTCGCATCCGCCGGATCGGCGACGCCCGGATGCCCAGCGAGGCCCTGTTCGTCCCGGCCGCCGACGCCACCGGCGAGGACGACGGCTACCTGCTCACCGTCGTGACGGACCTCAAGCAGGACGCCGCCCAGCTCGTCGTCCTGGACGCCGCCGGCCTCGACCAGGTGGCCACCGTCCACCTGCCGCACCGGGTGAGCGCGGGCCTCCACGGGTCCTGGATCCCGGACGACGGCCCGGGCGCCCTGCGGGCCTGACCCTGCGCCGTCCGGCCTCCACCCGGTGGCCGGACGGCTCCCGGGTTTCCGCCCGGGACGCCCGGCCGGCTTCCCCAGCCCCGGGGCAGGGGAAGCCTCCGCCACCGGGGCGGGCCTCGGCCACCGGGGCGGGCCTCAGGATCCGACCGGAGCCTCCCAGGACAGCCGGGTGCCGCCGCCCTCCGCCGGGCCGACCGTGAAGGACCCGCCGACCCGCTCGGCCCGCTCGGCGAGGTTGCGCAAACCGCTGCGCCGCCCGCCCTCGGGCACCCCCACGCCGTCGTCGGCGACGGTGAGCACCACCCGCCCGGCGAGGGCGCGCAGCGTCACCTCGACCCGGGAGGCGTGCGCGTGCCGGGCGGCGTTGCTGAGCGCCTCGGCGAGGACGGCGACCACGTGCTCGGCCAGTTCCGGCGGCACGTCGGTGTCCAGCAGGCCCTCCATGCTCAGCCGGGGCGCGAAGCCGAGCGTGCCCTGCGCCTCGGTGACCGCCCTGGTCGCCCGGGCGCGCAGCCCGCGGTCGGGCTCGCTGTGGGCGCGGAGGCCGAAGATGGTCGAGCGGATGATCTTGATGGTCTCGTCCAGGTCCGCCACCGCCCGGGCCACCCGGTCCGCAGCGGCCGGACTCTCGATCAGCCGGCCCGCGCTCTGCAGCGTCATACCGGTCGCGAACAGCCGCTGGATCGCCAGGTCGTGCAGGTCCCGGGCGATCCGGTCGCGGTCCTCCAACAGGTTCAACTGCTCGGCGTCACGCCGCCGTTCGGCCAGCTCCAGGGCCAGCGCGGCCTGATCGGCGAAGCCCAGCAGCGGGCCCGTCTCCTCCGGCCCGAAGGCCGGCTGCCCCTGCGCCCGGGCCAGCAGCAGCACACCCCGCCCGTACCCGGCACCGGTGCCCAGCGGCACCGCCACCGCCGCACCCAGCCCGTCGAAACGGCCCGCCGGACCGGCCGGGAACCGGGCGTCGCCGGCCAGCTCGTCACTGGTGACCGGCGAACCGGAGGCGTACGCGGCACCGGACAGCGTGCCGTCCACCGGCACCGTCACCCCCAGCCGCGCCGACGGCGCGCCGCCCAGCGCGACCTCCACGGCCAGCTCCTCGGCCCGCTCCTCCGGCCCCGCCAGCGCCACCGAGACGTCCGCCAGCTCGGCGCCGGATATCTCCCGGGCCCGCCGGGCGATCAGCTCGACGACCTCCAGCCGCGGCGCGCCGGACAGCAGACTGCGGGTGATCTCGGTGCTCGCCCGCAGCCAGCGCTGGCGCAGCTGCGCCTCCTCGTACAGCCGGGCGTTGTCGATCGCCACCCCGGCCGCGACCGCCAGGGTGGCGATCACCGCCTCGTCGTCCTCGTCGAAGTCCAGCCCGCCGCGCTTGTCGGTCAGGTAGAGGTTGCCGAACACCTCGCCGTGCACCCGCACCGGCACCCCGAGGAAGGTGTGCATCGGCGGGTGGTTCGCCGGGAAGCCGGCCGAGGCCGGGTGGTCCGACAGCACCGGGCAGCGCAACGGCTGCGGCTCGCGGATCAGCTCCCCCAGGATGCCCCGGCCGGACGGCGGCGGGCCGATCTCGGCCATCTCCTCGTCGGTCAGACCCACGGTCAGGAACTGCGACAGCGAGTGCCCGTCCGGCCCGATCACCCCCAGCGCCCCGTACCGGGCGTCCACCAGGTCCGCGGCCGCCTCGACGATCCGGTGCAGCGCCTGCGCCAGGTCCAGCTCACGCCCGACCGCGAGCACCGCCTCCAGCAGGCTGTGCACCCGGTTCTGCGTCCCGCGCGCCGCGTCGATCCGCCACTGGAGTTCCTCCAGCAGCTCGTCCAGGCGCAGCCGGGGCATCCGCGCGCCGCCGTCCGCTCCGCCCACCGTCGTCCTCCTCGTCGTCCCGCTCGTGTCCCGCCCCGGCGGGCCCCCGCCCCCGACCCGGCCCGGTCGGCGTCCGACCAGCGGGATTGCCCTGTTCACGGTAGTGGCAGGGTGTCGCCGGAGTGTACGGCGGGGTCGGTCGTAGGCTCCGCGGGCGGGCCTTTCGTCCCGTCGCCGAGGGTCCTGCGGCCTCTGTCGCGGCGCCGGACGCGGCTGCCAGGGTGGGGGAGGAGCGGACGGGGCGTCAGGACACCCCGCCGCCAGCGCCGAACCACCGAGTGCCGACACCGTGGAGGAACGCTCATGACCGAGCGAAGCGAGCTGACGTCGACCGTGCTGGCCGGGGTCGACGGGTCGCCGCAGAGCGCCGCCGCCGCCCACTGGGCCGCCGAGGAGGCGGTGCGCCGCGGCGGGACCCTGCGGCTGGTGCACGCCTGGCCGTGGCTGACCGACGGCGTGTCCACCTTCGCCGAGCCGGACGACCTGCCGGACGCCGTCCAGCGGACCCTGGCCGAGGCGGCCGAGGACATCCGCGGGCGCCACCCGGAGCTGGACGTGCGGACCGACGCGGTACTGGACGCGCCGGTCGACGGCCTGGTCGCCGCCGCCGCGGACGCGGGGCTGCTGGTGCTCGGCTCGCGCGGCCGAGGCGGCTTCACCGGACTGCTGCTCGGTTCGGTCAGCCGGTCGGTGGCCGGCCGCAGCGCCGTGCCGGTGGTCGTGGTGCGCGACACCGGGGAGAGCGCGCCGGGCACGGCCGAGGTGGTGGTCGGCGTCGACGCGCACGACCCGGAGGAGGAGGTGCTCGACTTCGCCTTCCACGAGGCGGTCCTGCGCGGCGCCCGGCTCCGGGCGGTGCACGGCTGGGAGCTCCCGCCGCTGTTCGGCTACGCGGGCGGGGCCGTCCCGGCGGGCGAGATCGGCCAGTTGGAGGCGCTGGAGACCAAGCTGCTCTCGCTCGCCCTGGCCGGGCCGCGCGAGCAGTACCCGGGCGTGGACGTGGTCGAGGAGGTCCGGCTGGGCGAGGCCCGCGCGCTGGTCGAGGCCTCCGCCGGGGCCTCGCTGGTGGTGATCGGCCGGCGCCGCCGCCCGATCGACGTCGGCCCCCGGCTCGGCCGGGTCGCGCACGCGGTGCTGCACCACGCCGGGGCGCCGGTCGCGGTCGTCCCGCACGGGTGAGGTGACCAAGGCCCCGGCGGGCGGGAGCCGTCCGGCCCTGTCGCCCGCCCGGGCCGGGCGCGCAGGCTCGGAGGTAGTGAGGACCACGCGGTCGCGCGAGTGGACCGCTCTCCGGCGAAGGAGTGGATCGTCATGACGCGCACCCCGGCACCGACCCCGACGCTCACCCCGGCGGACCTGCGGCTGCTCGCCGCCGCCGGCGGGGCGGCGCCGTCGCTGCACAACAGCCAGCCGTGGCGCTTCGCGCCGACGCCGGACGGGCACGGGCTCGCCGTGTACGCCGACCCCGGCCGGGCCGTGCCGCTGGCCGACCCGGTCGGGGCCGCCCGGCACGTCGCGGTGGGCGCGGCCGTGTTCAACCTGCGGGTGGCCGCCGGCCGGCTCGGCCGTGAGCCGGTGGTCCGGCTCCTCCCGGACGCCGCCGAGCCGGCCCTGCTCGCCGTGCTCGACCTCCCCCCGGCGAGCCCGGCCCGCGCGAGCGCCCCCTTCGGCCGGGACCTCTACCCCGCCGTGGCCGCCCGGCACTCCAGCCGCGAGCCCTTCGCCCAGCGCGACGTGCCCGAGGCCGTGCTCGGCGAGCTGATCACCGCCGCCCGCGAGGAGGGCGTGACGCTGGCCGCCCTGGAGGAGGACGGCGTGCGGAGGGTGCTGGCCCTGACCGCGGAGGCCGAGCGCCGCAACGCCGCCGACCCGGCCCGGACCGCCGAGTCCCGGGCCTGGCTGCGGCCGGACGGCGCCGCCTCCGTCGACGGCATCCCGCGGTCCGCGCTCGGCCCGCAGGACCACGACGCCCGGGTGCCGATGCGCGAGTTCGCCGGCCGGCCGCCGCAGGGGCCCGCGCAGCCCTCCCGCCGTTTCGAGGCGCTGCCGCAGCTGTGCACCCTCACCACCCCGGGTGACGGCCCGCTGGACTGGCTGCGCACCGGCCAGGGGCTGCAGCGGGTCTGGCTGCTGGCCACCGTGCACGGTGTGCGGCTGACGGTCTGGCACCAGGCCGTCGAGTGGCCGGACACCCGCTGGGCGCTGCGCGACCCGGACGAGGGGCCGGGCCACGTCCAGCTGGTGCTGCGGATCGGCTACGGCACGCCCGGCGCGGCCACGCCCCGGCGCCCGGTCGCGGAGACGCTGGGCGCGCTCGGCGATCCGGCCGGGGCCGTCCCGGAGACGTCGCCGGGGGTGGCCACGGCACCGCCGACCGGGCCGGTCGCCGCGCCCTGAACGCCGTGCCCCGAACGCCGCGTACCGAACGCCGTGGCTCAGCGCGGCCGGTCCGCCGCCGCCAGCACCCGGGCGCTGAGCCGGAGTTCGGGGCTGTGGCGGAAGGTGAGGGTGAACCCCACCCACTGGCCGGCCCGCAGCGGCGGCGGGTCGGCGATCATCAGGTCCGCGTCCTCCGGGGACATCACCAGTTCGCCGCGGCCCGGGACGGGCAGCGCCGGGGCCGGCTCCCAGCGGCCCGCCGCGCCCTGGTGGAGGTGCCGCTTCAGGGTGACCTTCCCGCCGAACTCCCATTCGGCGCCGATGAGTTCGTCCGGTACGTCGCCCGGGTTGCGGATCGTGAAGAAGGCCGCCGTGGCCGGGGCGGCGCCCGCCGCCGGCAGCAGCACCCAGCCCGGTGCGGCCTCCACCGGGCGGGTTCGGCCGGCCCCGCCGACCGCCGTCCAGCCGGTGAGCAGGACCAGCGCCAGCGCCGCCGCGGCGACCGGTGGGCCGGCGACCTTCAGCCGTTCGAACACGCTCACCGCCGCCCGCCCTTCCGGCCGTCGAAGCCCGTGCCGCGCCCCGGGGCGCCCCGGCCGGGCTGCCAGGTGCGCAGCCGCAGGCTGTTGCCCACCACGAGCAGCGAGCTGAGCGACATCGCGACCGCCGCCAGCATCGGGTTGAGCAGCCCGACCGCGGCCAGCGGGATCAGCACCAGGTTGTACCCGAAGGCCCACAGCAGGTTGGCCCGGATCGTTGCGAGGGTCCGGCGCGCCAGCCGTACGGCGTCCACCACCGCCTCGACGTCACCGCGCACCAGGGTCAGCCCGGCCGCGCCGATCGCGGCGTCGCTGCCCGAGGCCAGCGCCACCCCGAGGTCGGCCGAGGCCAGGGCGACCGCGTCGTTGACGCCGTCGCCGACCACCGCCACCGTCCGCCCGGCGGCGCGCAGGTCGGCCACCACCTCGGCCTTGCGCTCCGGCGAGGCCGAGTCGTGCACCCGCTCGATGCCCAGCTCCTGCGCCACCGCCCGGGCGGCGCCCGGGCCGTCCCCGGTCAGCAGGACGGTGTCCAGGCCCATCCCGCGCAGCCGGTGCAGCGCCCGCCAACTGCCGGGGCGCAGCGTGTCGCCGACCGCCAGCACGGCCGCCGGTTCCCCGTCCAGCTCGACCGCGACGGCCGTACGGCCCGCGTCCCCGGCCCGTGCCACGGCCTCGGCCAGCACCGGCGGCAGCACGGCGCCGTCCGGACGGACCACCCGGACGGCCCGGCCCTCGACCGTTCCGGACACCCCGAGCCCGGCGACGGCCGCGAAGCCGTCCACCGGCGGCAGGGCGCCGCAGCGTTCCCGGGCCGCCGCCGCGACGGCCCGCCCGATCGGGTGCTCGGAGCGGTGCTCGACCGCGCCCGCGAGCCGCAGCGCCTCCCGCGCCCCGGCGCCGTCGGACGCGTCGGTCCGGTCGGGCCCGGCGCCGCCGGCGGCGGTCACCTCGGCCAGCTCCATCCGGCCGGTCGTCAGCGTCCCGGTCTTGTCCATCACCACGGTGTCCACCCGGCGCAGGCTCTCCAGCACCTCCGGGCCGCGCACCAGCACGCCCAGCTCCGCGCCCCGCCCGGTCGCCGCCAGCAGCGCCGTCGGCGTCGCGAGGCCGAGCGCGCACGGGCAGGCCACCACCAGCACCGCGACGGCCGCCGTCACCGCCGCCTGCGGGGCCGCGCCCGCGCCCAGCCAGAAGCCCAGTACGGAGGCCGCGACCGTCAGCACGCAGGGCACGAACACCCCGGCCACCGCGTCCGCCAGCCGCTGCGCCCGGGCCTTGCCGGCCTGCGCGTCCGCCACCAGGGCGCTGATCCGGGCCAACCGGGTGTCCGCGCCGACGGCCGTCGCCCGGACCACCAGCGCGCCGCCGACGTTCACCGTCGAGCCCGCCACCCGGTCCCCGGGGCCGACCTCGACCGGCACGCTCTCCCCGGTCAGCAGGCTCAGGTCGAGCGCCGAACCGCCCTCCACCACCACCCCGTCGGTGGCCACCCGCTCACCCGGGCGCACCACGAACTCCTGCCCGGGCAGCAGCAGTTCGACCGGCACCAAGCGCTCCTCGCCGTCCGCCCCGCGCAGGCACACCTGCTTGGCGCCCAGCTCGGCCAGCGCCCGCAGCGCGGAACCGCTGCGCCGCCGCACCCGGCCCTCCAGCAGCCGCCCGGCCAGCACGAACAGCGGCACCCCGACCGCCGCCTCCAGGTACACGTGCGCTGCGCCACCGCCGTCCGCGGTCAGCGAGAACGGCATCCGCATGCCCGGATCCCCGGCCCCGCCGAACACCAGCGCGTACGCCGACCACCCGAAGGAGGCCGCCACCCCCAGGCTGACCAGGGAGTCCATGGTCGCCGCCGCGTGCCGCAGCCCCTGCCACGCCCGCCGGTGGAACGCGGCCGAACCCCAGGTGACCACCGGGACGGCCAGTCCGAAGCACACCCACTGCCAGGCGGTGAACTGCAGCGCGGGCACCATCGACAGCACCAGCACCGGGACGGCGAGCAGAGCGGTCACCAGCAGCCGCAGGCGCTCGTCCGGCTCCTCCGCCGCCACCGCCCCGACCGGCACCCCCTCGGGCACCGGCTCGGCGGTGTACCCGGCCCGCTCGACCGCCGCCACCAGCTCGGCGACCGGCACCCCGGCCGGGTGCAGCACCCGGGCCCGGCCGGTCGCCAGGTTCACCCCGGCCGTCACCCCGTCGATCCGGCCCAGCCGCTTCTCCACCCGGCCCACGCACGCCGCGCAGGTCATCCCGCCGACCGCCAGGTCGGTGGAGACCAGGGCCGCGGGCTCCGCGACGGCGCTCACCGCATCCCGCCCATGCCGTGCCCGTCCATTCCCGGCGACGCCCCGCCCCCGCTGCCCGGCCGCAGGCCGGGCGACACCGGCCCCACCTGCCGGCCCACCCCGTAGGCCACCACGAACACCACCACCAGCAGCAGGGCGAACCCCGCCAGCACACTCGACGGCCGGACACCCGGCGATTTCGCACTCACCTCCCAGCAGTCGGACGGGCCCCGCGATCGGTTCCCGTACGGTCCGAAATCCCCGCGGCGAAGTCGCCGAACCAAATCGGATGACGGACCGCCACCCGGCCCGGTAGCGTCCGGGACGGCGCCTCCCGATGCGCCCGGCCCCGGTTACTTCCTCTGACAGCAACACAAGTGCCACCGGTGCCACTTCCGATCCCGGGAGGCGCCCGCTTCGGCGTGTGCCCGTGTCGGCTCGCGCCCGTCCGCGCGTGCGCCCGCACCGCACCCCGAACCACCGACCGCCGCACACCGCTGCACACCGCCGCACACCGCTGACCGCCGCACCCCGCCCCAGCCCGACCACCCACCAGGGGGACCTCTGCATGACCCGGTTCAACCGCCAACGGACCAAGGCCGCCACCAGGGCCGAGATCCAGCGAGAACTACCGGGACTCACCAGGCGCGGGGTGTCCTCCCCGCTCGCCACCGACGGCCTCTGGCCGGTACCCGAGGTCGCCCACCTGCGGCTGCCGCCGCCTCCGGTCCTCTCGCTCCGGGCCGCCGCCCCGGGTGGCCGGCCCGGGCGGCGCGGGGCGGTCACCAACCACCAGGGCGGGGCCGGGTACGTCCGGGAGCCGAAGTCGGAGCTGTTCCTGCTCGCCGTCTCCCACCTGTACGGGCAGGGCAGCTTCTACGAGGGAGCCGCCGAACGCGACGAGCGCTACCTCGGGCTGATCCGCGAGCACGCCGTGAGCGACCCGCAGTGGACCCTCGGGCTGCTGCGCTGGCTGCGCGCCGAGGCCCGGATCCGGACCGCCGCGGTCGTCGGCGCCGTCGAGTTCGTCCACGCCCGGGCCGCGGCCGGTTGCGCCGGCTTCTCCCGGCAGGCCGTCGACGCGGTGCTCCAACGGCCGGACGAACCGGGGGAGTTGTTGGAGCACTGGACCGCCCGGTACGGCCGCCGGCTGCCCCAGCCGCTGCGCCGGGGCATCGGCGACGCCGTCCGCCGGCTCTACACCGGCCGCGCCCTGCTGAAGTACGACACCCCCTCGCACCGCTTCCGCTTCGGTGACGTCCTGGAGCTCACCCACCCCGCGCCCGACCCGGCCAAACCCTGGCAGGGTGCGCTGTTCCGGCACGCCCTGGACCGGCGGCACCGCCCCGACCGGGCCGTGCCGCCGGCCGACGAGCGCCTGCTGAGCGCCCACCACGCCCTGCTCGCCGTCCCGGCGGACGACCGCCGCGCACTGGTCACCGAGCCCGGCGGGGCGGACCGCCTCGCGGAGGCCGGGATGACCTGGGAGGCCCTGGCCGGCTGGCTGCAGGGCCCGCTGGACGCCGCAGCCTGGGAGGCCGTCATCCCCTCGATGGGGCCGATGGCGCTGGTCCGCAACCTGCGCAACTTCGACGAGGCCGGAGTGTCCGACGAGGTGGCCGCGGAGGCGGCCCGCCGGATCGCCGACCCGGAGGAGGTGCGGCGCTCCCGGCAGTTCCCGTTCCGCTTCCTGGCCGCCCACCGGGCGGCCGGCGCGCCGCGCTGGGCCGACGCCCTGGAGACCGCCCTCGGCCACTCGCTGGCCGGCGTCCCGGCGCTGCCCGGCCGGACCCTGGTGCTGGTGGACCGCTCGGGCTCGATGTTCGACCGGCCGTCCGCCCGCACCAAGCTCAACCGGGCCGACACCGCCGCCGTCTTCGGCACGGCACTGGCCCTACGGGCCGAGCGGGCCGACCTGGTCCAGTTCGGCTCCGGCAGCGGCGTGATCACACCGGAGCCATCGGTGCTGCAGACCCTGCGGCGCTTCCGCGAGCTCGGCGGCACCCGCACGGCCGCCGCGGTCCGCGCGCACTACCGGGACCACGACCGGGTCGTCGTGGTGACCGACGAGCAGGCCCACGGGCCGTCGGGCGACGTCTTCGCACCCGTCCCGGAAGAGGTCCCGGTCTACACCTGGAACCTCGCCGGGTACGTCACCGGCCACAACGCCCCGGGCCCGCACCGCTACACCTTCGGCGGCCTCGGCGACGCGTCGTTCGCGCTCGTCCCGCTGCTGGAACGCGGCCGCACCGTCGCCTGGCCCTGGGAGTGATCAGGGCCGCACGCTGCGCGGCCCGGTCACGGCCGCGCCCAGCGCACCGACGCGGGCGCGCAGTCCACGGTCGGCGGTGACCACCACGCAGGTCCGGTCCGGGTGTTCGGCACGGGCCGCCCGGACCACCTCCACGATCCGGTCGTCCCCGCTGCCGTCCGCCTCGACCACCCGCACCTCGGGCAGTCCGGTGACGCCCCGCGCCGCGCCCTCCACGACCAGCACCACCTCCAGCGGGCCCGGGTACTCCGCCAGCCCCCGCCCGGCGACGACGACCAGCCCGTCCCGCAGCCGCTCGGCGGCGCCCCGCCGGTCCCGCCACCAGCCGTCGGGTACCGACCCGACCACGTTCGCGCCGTCCACCACCAGCAGCGTCGGCGTGCCCTCGTTCGCTCCCATGGCCGCCAAGCCTGCCACCCCGTACGCTGCCCGGCCGAACCGGCACCGCACCCGGACCGTCCGGCGGAACTCGTGGCGAGATGGGTACATTGCCACCACATGGGAGGGATAAGCTCGACCGACTTCGAACAGGGGTGGGAACGCGATGGACGACGAGAAGGAACCGCTCTCCGGGGAGGACGCCGCGCATGAGGCGGACCCCGAGGCGGAGCTGCTGGGACGACGCGTGGAGTACCTGTTCGAGTACGTGCAGCCGCTGGGTCGACGGTTCACGCTGCAGGAGGTCGTGGACGGAATCCGGCAGAGCGGCCCCAACGCGCCGAAGCTCTCGGTCGGACGCCTGTGGGCGCTGGTCAAGGGCAAGGCGTCGAACCCCACGGTGTCGACCCTGCGGGCGCTGGGTGACTTCTTCGGCGTGCCGCAGGCCTACTTCATCGACGACGACGTCGCCGCCAGGGTCTCCGCCCAGCTGTCGCTGATCTCCGCCATGCGCGCGAACGACGTGCGGTCGGTGGCCCTCCGTGCCGCCGACGTGGCCACGATGTCCAGCCAGGGCCTGGACATCGTACGGTCGCTCGTCGAGCAGGGTGGCGCAACGGAGCGTGGGGCCGAAGAAGAGGAACCCGCGAAGCGGGGGTGACCCGAGTTCGTACGTCCGTGCCAGAACGGTCCGCCATAATGATCACGGCTGACGGCGGGTCAGCTCGTCGGATCCGGGGGGAACGGGCATGGACGTCGATGAATGCCATGAGCAGGCAGGCAGGTTCGCGGAGTTGCTCCGGCGCTTCGATCTTCCGAGGCCGTTCCGCCTCGACGACCTGTGTGAGGCCGTAGCCGCGCTGCGAGGCCGTCCGCTCCGGCTGCTCCCGATGCCCCGACCGGCGGACGCCGGGGTGTGCGGCCTGTGGGTGGCGTTCGGGGCGGTGGACCACGTCTACTACGCGCCCGTCGCCAGTGGCGTCCACCAGACCCACATCATCCTGCACGAACTGGCGCACATGCTGCTCGACCACCGGCAGCCGTCCGGTGCCGCGCCCGAGATGCTGGCTCAGCTCTTCCCCGACCTGGACCCGGCCATGGCGGTGAGGCTGCTCGCCCGCAGTCAATCCGGAGCGGCCGACCGGCAGGAGAAGGAAGCCGAACTGCTGGCGTCCATGATGTGGCAGCACTTCAACGTCGCACCGCTGACCGCGGCGACCGCGCCGACCGAGGACGCGAACACGCTCAGGCGGGTCATCGACGCCTTCACCCGCTCGGGGATCGGAAGGTCGTCATGAGGCTGTTCGACCTGATCGTCGTCCCGTCGATCTCGCTGATCGCCCTGTGGAAGGCCAGGGGCCTGGCGTCGGCTGACCGGCGCGATCGGGTGCTCTGGTCGATGTGGGCGATGTTCGCCGTCTCGTTCGTGATCGGCGTGCCCGCCGTCCGGAGGGTGATCGACGCGGCCATCGGGGTCCGGAGCATTACCAACCTCCTCGTTCACATCCTGGCCCTCTGCGCTGTGACGGCCTTCTTCGAGTTCGTCCGGGAGGCCACCGAGGCCTCCGGTCGGCTCTCCCCGCTCCGCTGGGCCTTCCTGGCAGGTTCGGTACTCGGTCTCACCGGCACCTTCGCGGCGATGCCGCGCCCGGACGGCGAGGCGGACCTGCTGACGGCCAACGTGGGCCAGCCGCTGACGGACGCCTACTGGGCGATCTTCCTCGGATACATCTCCATCGGCTGTGTGATCGGGACCAGACTGTGCTGGCAGTACGGTCGGCACGCGATGCCCGGGTCTTCGCGAACCTTCATGACGCTCGTCGGGCTGGCCAAGCTGGCCGGATTGCTCTACGTCGTCCAGCGCTCGGTGTACCTGCTGGCCGGCACGCTGGGGTGGCCGAACCTCGAACCCGCGCTCGCGGTGGCCACGACCCAGGTGCTGTTGGCCGTCTGTGTCCTCCTGATGATCGTGGGGATGACGTGGCCTTCGCTCTCCGAACTGATCCGGCGCCGACGGGCCTGGCGGCAGGCGCGTGCGATCCGTCCCCTGTGGAGCATGGTGAAGGCGGCGACGCCCGCGACGGTGCTTCCGTTGCCACGGAAGCTCCGGTCGGAACCTGACCTCGTCCTCTACCGCTACGTGATCGAGATCCACGACGGCGTTCTGGCGTTGGACCGGCACCTCTCCCCGTCCGACCGGGACGAGGCCGAACGCGTGCTGTCCGCCGCCATGCCACCGGGAGCGGATCTGGACGCCGCCGTTGAGGCCGTCCTGCTCTCACTCGCGCTGCAGGCGAACCGCGTGGGTGCGGCACCGCGGGGCACCGGGGACACGCTGACGCTCGGGCGCATGGAACTCGCCGACGAGATCGACTGGTGCCGGAAGGTGGCGGCGAAGGTCCGGTCCGAGCGGGTGGCCCGTGCGGTGCGGAGCCTGCGATCCGCGGGCGACCCGCTGTGCCCGTGAGCCGGACGCGCGCCGGGGGGCGGTGGGGCGGGGCCCGGCGCGCGGCGTCTCCGAGGGTAACCCGCGGAGGGCTGCGGCGGAGACGGCGGGGAAATGGGCG